>NZ_JALAZE010000007.1 GCF_022809095.1 Bacillus kexueae | reverse complement strand
TACTTCATGCACGTAACTCCAATCTTTATTCTTGTTTCTCGTCAATTCAAGTGTAAAGGATTTTGGAGCTTACGTGTTTTTTTTTATGCTAAAAATTTCTTCATACCCCAACAAATATTGTAGAGCCTTTTTAAGAGGAGGATTTTTTGTTGTTACAGAAAGTTTAAGTTCAATAAAGTGTTAAAGTATTCTCTTTACAATTTGTTTGGTGTCTAGCTCCAAGCGCCATCAGCTCGGGCCGCTTCGGCCCTGCTGTGGCGACGGAAGCATCCTCGCAGGTCCTAAAGCGCCCTTCGCCTAAGGACTTGCGCTTTGCGCTTTTTCTGTGAAAATAAAAATTACCTATGAGCTGAATGATCGATCATGATAGGTAGATGATAGAAAGAAAAAACCCCGGGGAGAATAAATTTTCATGTCCGGGGTGTGAGTGTAAAATCATGTATGTTTCTTAATATAAACGGGTCTGTCTGATAAGTTCCTTAAATGGAGTGAAGGGAGAAGAAAAGCAGTTCTCATTTCTTCAACATGATTTTGAACGAAAGAAAGGTGGCGGCGATTCCTGTAGAAAGCGCCCACCACCGAGTAACACCAGAATTTAAATCCGCTAAAACCACCATTTTACGAACGACGGAATGTCGTTTCAAGTTTCAATTTATGATTGAGTCGGACAATTTAAATCCCAAATAATATTGAAACAATCTTTCACTTTCGCAAATTTAGCACCCCAGAACGTATCTTGCAGCTCCATAATAACTTGTCCTTTTTCTTTTAAAGAAGCGTATACTTTTTCAATTTCTTCTACACTCTCAAATTCAATGGCTAATGAAATGCTGTTACCCATTTCAACTTCTTGATCTAAGAATGCATCAGAAACCATGAAGAATAGACCATCTTTTTTAAACTGTGCGTGCATCACACGATCATCTGCTTCCGGTGGTGTTGGGAAATCAGCTTCACCAAAAGTTTGAATTCCTAAAATTTCTCCACCGAATACTTCTTTATAGTATTCAAGAGCTTCCTTCGCATTTCCGTTAAACGTTAAGTAAGGTGTTACATGTTTCATTATAAGCACTCCTTTTTCCGGTTGAGTTAATTGAATAAATTCTTCAACCCTAATCATTGTTTCACATTATCTATTCGATTATAACATCTGAATTCCTCTTCATACATTGAAGAAAATGTGTCGATGAAATGATTAGATGACAATGTTGTCGTTTTATGGTACATTGTAGTTACTAGAGTTGTGCGTTTTAGGAGGTGGCCGTATGAATACGCTATTTGTCGTACTACTAATCATTGTGTCTGTTGCACTTATCGCCGTTGTATTATTACAATCAGGTAAAAGTGCAGGACTTTCCGGAGCTATCTCTGGAGGAGCTGAGCAACTTTTCGGGAAACAAAAAGCTCGTGGTATGGATTTAGTGCTACACCGAGTTACTGTTGTACTTTCTGTGTTATTCTTCGTCTTATCTGTTTTAGTTGCATACTTTTAAAAGGGTCTGAACGGTCGTTTTCAGGCCTTTTTTATTTAATTTTTTGTTTTACTGTTTTGAAACAATACTACCGGTTTAAACGTAAAAGTAATTGGATAAAAAATGGGTAGGTGTTTCACTTGATTTTCTTTTATTTTACTTGTTCACTCATCTTACTTCTCGCCGGAATTATCGGTTTAACGATGACCGCGAGTATGGCTCAAACCATCATCTTTATTTTGTTTATTGTCATCGGCATCGGGTTATTATTTTATACATTCCATCAATATCAGAAGAGGAGAAACAAGGAGAATGAGTCTGTATTTGATTGTATAACCTTCACCTCCTTTCCGGATTGCCAAGATGTGAGCATCCCGAAGAAAGGGGTGGACTGTGATTGTATCAATTTATAAAAGAATTTTTTACTGACATTGTGATACTCCGTTACTTTCCGTGTCATAGAAGAAGAGAACGTTCCCTCGTGATAAATGGGAACCAATTTCCCGTTTGTTATCGGTGCATGTTTATGCTCATCGGTTTAACCTTTGTTCTACCGTTTGCAATGCTTCAATTCTTTCCACCATGGTGGCAAGGTGTTATCATTTGTTTAGGGTTAAATCTCCCGTTAGTGCTTGATGGTGGGTCCCAAGCTTTCGGAATGAAATACCATTGTAGAGATTTTTATCCCACTTTGATCTGTAAGAACTGCTCATACGAAATGTTTAGAATAAAAAATGTATATGAAAACAGCTGAAATTAATAGAAAGGAAGAAGTGACATCATGAGAGTAGTTACGCCAAAACCATTTACGTTTGAAGCGGGTGAACGCGCCGTTTTATTATTACATGGCTTTACAGGCAATACGGCGGATGTTCGTATGCTAGGTCGTTATTTACAAGATAAAGGATATACATGCCATGCACCGCAATATAAAGGACACGGTGTTCCACCAGAAGAACTTGTTCATACAGGACCAGAAGATTGGTGGAAAGATGTTATGGAAGGATACAACCTCTTAAAAGAAAAAGGATATGAGAAAATTGCCGTAGCTGGCTTGTCTTTAGGTGGTGTTTTTTCCCTTAAATTAGGATACACTGTACCAGTAAAGGGAATTGTCCCAATGTGTGCACCGATGTACATAAAAAGTGAGGAAACGATGTATGAAGGTGTTCTTGCTTATGCACGAAAATATAAGCAATTTGAGGGCAAATCAGAAGAGCAGATTAACGAAGAAATGGACAAATTTAAACAAACACCGATGAATACGTTAAAAGCGTTACAAGGACTAATCGCAGATGTAAGACAAAACGTAGACATGATTTACACACCAACTTTTGTTGTACAAGCTAGACATGATGAAATGATTAATACCGATAGTGCAAATATTATTTATAACGAGGTAGAATCCGACCATAAAAAACTAAAGTGGTACGAAGACTCTACTCACGTCATAACATTAGATAAAGAACGTGATCAATTACATGAAGACATCTATCAATTTTTAGAAAGTCTTGATTGGTAGGTTCGAAAGGAGGACTGCCTGTTGGCAGAGATGAATCAACAAAAAATGGAACAAATCCTATCCTTTATGAGGGAGGAGACGTATAAACCGTTAACGGTGCAAGAATTAGAAGAGGCTCTTCACATAGAAGATGCGGAAGAGTTTAAAGAACTTGTCATTACGTTAAATCAAATGGAAGAAGAAGGACAGATTGTTCGAACTCGTAGCAATCGATACGGCCTCCCTGAAAAAATGAATTTATTGAGAGGCACGGTCGTTGGCCACGCACGTGGTTTTGCGTTTGTTGAGCCGAGTGAACCTGGGTTTGATGATGTGTTTATTCCACCTGGTGAGTTAAACAATGCGATGCATGGGGACACCGTGCTCGTACGATTAAGCTCAAAGACAAGTGGTGCGAGACAAGAAGGTACGGTTATTCGGATATTAGAGCGCGGAGTAGTGGAAATCGTCGGAACGTACACAGAAAGCAAAAATTTTGGTTTTGTCGTACCCGATGATAAAAAGATTGCCAATGATATTTTTATTCCAAAAAACGCTAAAAATGGAGCGGTAGAAGGACATAAAGTGATTGTACGGCTCACTTCCTACCCAGAAGGTCGCATGAGTGCAGAAGGGGAAGTCGTCCAAATTCTCGGTCATAAAAATGATCCAGGAGTGGATATTTTATCAATCATTCATAGCCATGGATTACCGCAAGCTTTTCCAGAGGAAGTGCTAAAGCAAGCGAACGAAACTCCTGACACAATTGATGAGAAGGAGATAGAAAACCGTCGTGATTTACGTGATGAAGTCATTGTAACTATTGACGGAGCCGATGCAAAAGATTTAGACGATGCAGTTGGCGTAAAAAAACTTGAAAATGGCAACTACAAGCTAGGTGTACATATTGCAGACGTAAGTTTCTATGTACAAGAAGGAAGCGCCATTGATCAAGAAGCTTTTGAAAGAGGTACGAGTGTATACCTTGTCGATCGTGTGATTCCAATGATTCCGCACCGTCTTTCAAACGGCATCTGTTCTTTAAATCCAAAAGTAGATCGCCTCACGTTGTCTTGTGAAATGGAAGTGGACAAAAACGGTCAAGTCGTTCACCACGAAATCTTTCAAAGTGTCATCAAAACAACGGAGCGGATGACGTATTCAGATGTTAACAAAATATTAGTTGATCAAGATGAGGAATTACGTTCTAAATATGAACCGCTTGTGCCGATGTTTGAACAGATGGCAGAATTAGCACAAATTTTACGAACGAAACGGATGGACCGAGGAGCCATTGATTTTGACTTTAAAGAAGCAAAAGTGTTAGTTGATGAAGAAGGCAAGCCTTATGATGTAGCGTTAAGAGAGCGCTCCGTTGCCGAACGATTGATTGAAGAGTTTATGTTATTAGCGAATGAAACAGTAGCGGAACATTTCCACTGGATGAATGTACCGTTTATTTATCGAATTCATGAAGACCCGAAAGAAGAAAAGCTTCGTCGCTTCTTAGAATTTATTACGAACTTCGGATATGTTGTTCGCGGAACGGGTAATCAAATTCATCCTCGAGCGCTGCAATCGATTTTAGAAGAAGTACAGGGGCAACCGGAAGAAATGGTGATTTCAACGGTGATGCTTCGCTCGATGCAGCAAGCAAAATATCATCCGGAAAGCTTAGGCCACTTTGGTTTATCAACAGAGTTTTATACCCACTTTACATCTCCAATTCGCCGATATCCAGATTTAATTGTTCATCGATTAATTCGTACGTATTTAATTGAGGGGCAATTAGATGATAAGACGCAAGCGAAGTGGGGCGCACAACTTCACGACATCGCTGAACACTCATCCAAAATGGAGCGCCGAGCAGTTGATGCAGAGCGGGAAACGGATGAATTGAAGAAAGCTGAATTTATGTTAAATAAAATCGGTGAAGAATTCGATGGGATTATTAGCTCCGTTACGAATTTTGGCATATTTGTAGAGTTGCCTAATACAATTGAAGGACTCGTTCATGTCAGCTATATGACGGATGATTATTATCGCTATGATGAGCGTCATTATGCAATGATTGGTGAACGGACAGGAAATGTATATCGAATTGGGGACGAAATTACTGTTCGCGTTGTTAACGTCGATAAGGACGAACGTTCCATCGATTTTGAAATCGTCGGCATGAAAGGAACGAGACGAAAGCCAATCAAAAAAGACGCGCCAAAAGTTATTAAAAACGGCAAGAAACGTTCCAAAGAAGAGGAATGGTCTACTCGACCACCAAAGAAAGAAAAGAAAAAGAAGAAAAAGAAAAAGTTCTACGAAAATGTCCCTAAAAGTAAAAAGAGCCGTAAAAAAAGAAGGTAAGGTTAGAAGAAGAACTAAAGGTGACCTTTAGTTCTTCTTCTCATTGAGGAAAAAGTAAACATTTGTTATAATTGAGTTTACCTCTAAAACATATGTTCTTTCACGAGAGGAGGAGAAAAATTGCCAAAGGGAGTAGGAAAGGTCGTTTCTCAAAATAAGAAAGCGAACCATGATTATTTTATTGAAGAAACGTATGAAGCGGGTCTTGTTCTACAAGGAACGGAAATTAAGTCAATTCGCTTAGGGAGAGTTAACTTAAAGGATGCATTTGCCCGTATCGAAAAAGGCGAAGTGTTTTTGCACAACATGCATATTAGTCCTTATGAACAAGGGAATCGTTATAATCATGAGCCGCTACGTACACGTAAACTGCTTCTTAACCGAAAAGAAATCAATAAATTAATTGGTGCAACGAAAGAAGAAGGTTACTCTCTTGTTCCAATTAAATTATATTTGAAAAATGGTTTTGCCAAAGTGTTGATTGGTTTAGGAAAAGGGAAAAAGAAATACGATAAGCGTGAAGACCTGAAGAAAAAAGAAGCGAAGCGTGAAATTGAACGTGCTTTCAGTCAACGCCAAAAAGGTATGTATTAACAGTAATTAACAATTGCATTTGTTAGTAGATTTGTTATAATAATAATTGTCGTTGCCAGTACGACAAGTTAGAAAGCGAATAAGTTCGATTACATCTTTCCGTACATTGTACCTTTTATATGGGGACGTTACGGATTCGACAGGGATAGATCGAGCTTAGGTTGCGAGCCGGAGGGATCGTCTCCGTCATAAACGTCGCCTAAATATAACTGGCAAAGAAAATTACGCTTTAGCTGCCTAATTAATGCAGCTAACTCCTTCCTCCATCGCCCATGTGGTAGGGTCAGGGGTTCATTCTAAGTGGGCTACGCCCAAGTTCGCCGTCTGAGGACAAGGGAAGAGATTAATCAGACTAGCTGCCTGGACGCCTGTCGGTAGGCATAAAGGACAGCGAATTGCAAATATATCGACTACGCTCGTAGATACTTAAGTGACGATATTTCTGGACGTGGGTTCGACTCCCACCGTCTCCACCATACATATGGTGATTATTCACGTGTATCGTGATTCTAATATTGATTGAATTAAAGCCATGCGGTTGTTTAATCAACCACATGGCTTTTTTCTATATAAAATCTAGTTTTAACCCATTGAAAAGCAAATCGAATAGGTGATACAATTAAAAAAGTTCTAAAGTTATTGAACTGTATAATTGAGTGTAAAAGGAGATTAAAATATGTCCAGAGGACTTTTTTCATTTTTAGTGGTATTAACGACGGCATTAATGGGTTCCTCTTTCGCAATTGGAAAGATTGGAATGAACTACTCCACTCCGCTGCTTCTCAATGGCTATCGATTTTTAATCGCAGGAGTTTTGCTAGGAGTTATCGTTATTCTATTCAAACGCCCACTCCCAAAACAAATGACACAATGGATACAAATAGTTTTAATTGGCTTTTTTCAAACGACGTTAGTAATGGGCAGTATATTTATTAGTATGCGTACGATTACAGCGGGCGAATCTTCTATCTTAACGTTTATAAATCCGTTATTTGTTGTGCTTTTTGGCACTGTTTTTTTACGAAATCGTTATAAAGTTTCTCAATGGATAGGAGTCATAATCGGCTTTGTTGGTGTCTTTTTTACTTTAGGGGGATCGTTACAGGTGGAAGTTGGGATAATCCTTGGTTTCATTGCGGCGATTTCATGGGCTACTGCCACTATTCTGATTAAGATATGGGGAAAATCTATAGATACTTGGGTGCTAACGGCCTTTCAAATGTTAGCAGGTGGTATTTTACTTTTAGGTGCGAGTGTGTTGCTAGAACAGCCTAAATTTATTGTTCAACCTGAATCCATAATGATTTTAATATGGTTATCTGTGATGGCTTCTATCGTTCAATTTTCAGCATGGTTTTTCCTTTTACAAAAAGGGGACCCAGGCAAGACAAGTGCATTTTTATTTTTAGCACCCTTTTTCGGTGTTATCTTTGGGATTCTTTTATTAAACGAGCCATTAACATATAACGTCATGTTTGGAGGAGTTTTTATTCTCCTTGGAATTTTCCTTGTAAATTGGAGCCCTAGTTCCGCAAACCAAAAGTTAGAGTTAAAAGGGTAATCAAAGAAAACATTGGTAATTATTCTATCTTCTTTTTTGTGCTTACAACTTCCATGCTATGTTACACTATTAGTGGTATATTTTATATACTAAGTATCTGTTCGGAGAATAGTGTAAATTTTATCCTATTATCATGGGGTGTTCTAAATGAGTGCAGAAATAAAAGAAGTTCCAAAGTTATTTTTAAATCGTTACTCGTGTCCTGTTGAAGGTACGGTAGATGTGATCGGTGGAAAGTGGAAGAGTGTAATTATTTATCACTTACTTGATGGGAAGAAGCGTTTCAATGAGCTGAAAAAGTTAAATTTAGGTATTACACAAAGAATGTTGACCTTGCAATTAAGAGAGTTAGAAGCGGATGGGATTGTACACAGAGAAGTATATCCTATAGTGCCACCGAAAGTCGAATATTCATTAACAGATTTCGGGAGATCGTTAGAACCAATCATTTTATTGATGCGTGAATGGGGAACGCAAAATATGGAGAAAGTAATCCGAAATCGTGAAAGTTATGAGTAAAGGAATGGGATTTTCCCATTCCTTTTTTATTGTTACAGAAAGTTTAAGTTCAATAAAGTGTTAAAGTATTCTCTTTACAGCTTTTTTGGTGTCTAGCTCCAAGCGCCATCAGCTCGGGTCGCTTCGGCCCTGTTGTGGCGACGGAAGCCTCCGCGCAGGTCCCACAGCGCCCTTCGCCTAAGGACTTGCGCTTTTCTTAAATGAATTTGTTATTTTACCCATTCAACAATTTCGTTCATTTGTTTACGTGTTTTTGCAAACATCGGTGCTCCTTTACGATACCCGAAAGCAGCCATTACTGATAGTTCAAAGTTATCCGCAATAATTCCTTCTTCTTTTAAAATAGCTTCAACTTTTTCCTTGTCGAATCCTTCAATTGGGCATGAATCAATTCCGATTTGAGCGGCACTTGTCATCATGTTTCCTAAAGCGATGTATGATTGTCTTGAAGCCCATTCAAATACGGCGCGGTCGGATTCTAATAAATTGAAATCAGATTCTTGGAATTTTTTATAGAATTCATATCGCATTTTTTGTCCTTCTTCAGGAATCTCCATCACATCATTCATCATATATTTAATGTATTCAGAATCAAAATGCATGTCTTTTATGTTACGCGAAAGAACTAAGACGAAATGACTTGCTGTTTTTAACTGTCCTTGTGCTCCCCAAGCAACCGGTAATAGCTTCTCACGTAGTTCTTGGTTTTGAATCACAACGAATTTCCACGGCTCATATCCGAAAGAAGATGGAGACATACGACCTGTTTCTAAAATAAATTCAAAATCACTGTCTGAAATTTTTTGATTTTCATCAAATTCTTTGCAAGCGTGGCGGAAGCTGAATGCTTCTAAAATTTCCTGTTTTTTCTCCTCGATATTTTTTACTGTTGTCATAGTAATTCTCTCCTTTTATTCTGAGTTGTTAAACCTTTATGGTACTAAGACGGAAGTAAACCATCCGTTAATGAGTTGTTTTAACTACAAGCCAATCATAATCCGAAAGATATTTTTTGAGAAGTACGCACAATTTTGTTTTATAGTATCAAAACATATACCGTTTACGAAAAGCTAAAGAGGGTAAGGGTTTTATGAATCGAAAGGAATATAGCAGTTCATAATTGTCTAAACGACCCGTAACTATTACTTTTACGCAGTTACTTACAATTTAAAATGAAAGGGGGGATAACTATAAAGGTAATATAAATAAATTTATAGATAGTATTAATTTTTGTAATTTGTTTTATATCAATTTACCTTTTACACTATAAATGAATCCACTTTCAGAGGAGGAATTTTTATGGCAAAGCATATTTTAATGGTCGTAACAACGGCAAGAAAGATGGATCAAGAACATTCAACAGGATTATGGCTCTCCGAATTCGCGGAACCATTTATTGAATTTAAGAAGTTAGGATATGAGATTACGGTGGCAAGTCCAAAAGGAGGAAAAGCCCCTATCGATGAGCGCAGCCTTGGTGAGATAGAGCAAGAAATCTTAGATACGGCCGTTTATTTAGAAGATACGGTGAAACTTGAGGATATTGAATCACATGAAGCATACGATGCGATTTTCTTACCGGGGGGACATGGTACGATGTTTGACTTCCCAGATAACCGGAAGCTTCAGGCGTTAATTCGAGATTTTTATGAATCCAATAAAGTAGTAGCTGCTGTGTGTCACGGTCCTGCTGGTTTAGTTGGTGTAACATTATCCGATGGGACACCTCTCGTAAAAGGAAAGACGGTTACTTCATTTACGGATGAAGAGGAAAGAGCAACGACACTTGATCGCTTCATGCCTTTTATGTTAGAAACACGTTTACGTGAATTAGGAGCTCAATTCGTAGCGGCTGAAAAATGGGCAGATCATTGTGAAGTGGATGGAAAACTAATTACTGGCCAAAATCCACAATCAACTGTTCGTGTTGCGCAAGAAGTAGTAAAACAATTGGGCTAGTTTGAAGAGGAACTGTTGAAAGGTTTAATAAATGGTGTAAGCGGAGAAAAAGAGAACTACACTTGAATGAAAGATAGGTGGCGGTCGTCTCCTGAGGAAAGCGTCCGCCACTGAAGAAAAAGACTTTACGTTTAGACAGCCACTCTGACTGTCTATATACAGGAGGAACACTTAGTGAAGAATATTGTTATAAATGCCATTTTACGAGCGAAAGAAGGAAAAGAAGAAGCGTTGTTTCAAGTGATGAAATCAATCGTTCCTCTTTCGCGGGCAGAACAAGGGTGTATTCAATACACCTTACATGTACATGATACAGACCCTCGTACGTTTGTTTTTTATGAAATATGGGAACATGAAGAAGCGCTTGAAGCGCATATTCAATCGGAACATTATTTAAAATATCGGAAGCAAATAGAGGGAATCGTGGAGAAACGTGACTTGTTCAAGTTAAGAGTATGGAAAGCGTAAATGAGAATGGTTAAATGCTCGCAAAATAGACAATTAAGTGTTATGTCTAAAATTGCGAGCATTTCATTTTAGCTCATGTATTCCCGTCTGAGTTAACAATTTGGTTTCTCCCTTGAAGTTTTGCTTGATATAAGCATCGGTCTGCCTTGTAAATGGACTCTTCAATGCTTTCATTTATGAGAAGAGGAGCAATACCAATTGAGACAGTAATGGTGTGGAGAGGTTTTTGGTCAATAGAATAAAATATATGTTCCTCTATTTGTTGACGCAAATTGTTTACCAATTCAAGTGCTTTTAAAGGGTTTGGAGCTGAAATACTCATAATAAATTCTTCTCCACCGTACCGACCAATTTCAATTTCTTTTCTGCTATATGTTTTCAAGATGGATGCAAAATCGGAAAGAACTTTATCCCCATTTTGATGACCGTAATTATCATTTACATTTTTGAAAAAGTCGATATCTAGCATAGCGATATAAGTGTTTTCTTGCTTTTTCATTTCAACGATTTCGACAAACTTTCGAATGTTGTATAACCCCGTTAATGGATCTCGATCTGCAAATTGTTCGAGCCTAGAGACGAGCTCCATGTGTTTTGTAGTTAATGAAATAAAATAATAAAGGGTTATTGCCCCAATTTGAAATGAAAGAAAGCGAGTAAGAGCTATTTCTTGAAATACAGTCCACCCGTTTGGTAATGCGAAAATAATAGGAATATCGCCCGCTAACCAAAACAGTGTGAAAATCACGAATGCTTCTGAAAAGGATAATTTTTTGACTGGGGCAAAGTAATAAACGGAAAGAGCGATAATGGTTGGAAAAAGTAATCCGAATAAAACACCTGGTACAGCTCCTGGACCTCCAAGTCCTAAGCGCCAAAGAGAAGTTACAATCAATGTTGGAATCGCAAATTTTGGTCCGTGTAAAAAGGCAATAAAGGTCATTGGAATGGTACGCAAATCAAAACGATATTCACCTGAAAAGATAGGCATATAATACATGGAAATGATAGCGGCTGAGGTGATGAGTATGTGTAAAGCAGGTAGAAGAGGCTTTTGAATGGCTTTTAGCTGCTGATTAATATACAAACTTTGGATACATAAATGCATAAAAAGCAAAATAGCGATATTCGATAGAAGAGCTTGAAACATTTTTTTCACATCCATGAATTCACGTTTCTTTTATTATACAATAGGACAAGGCTAGAAAATGTGTAAAATTTCAAATATCGAGGGAGTATCTAAATCTTTTTACACAGGACCAATTAATTATTAAATGTAGATTGTTGTCGTATTTCATAGTTAGTGTATCTCTATATACGTGACATAAAAAAGTTCATCTTTCCATGAAGAGAAGATGAACTTTGATCTTAGACATTATACGTTAAATACATTTTTAAGGTGTGAGTGTAATTGCTCGATAAACGTATCAACCTGTGGATTTTTAATGACATCATGTACACTAAAGCTTTTTAATGGTTCCATGCCAACATATCTTTGCATGTTATGAAGGTGAGCAAGTGCTCCTTCGATGTCCTCTCCTTTAAAGAAAGTAGCCTCATCGTTAAATGCGTAAGCAGGTGCATTCCAAGTTGTTGAAAACATATATTTTTTACCTTTCATTAATCCGCCCTCACCGTATTGACTCTCAGGTCCACCGAAAAATACGCCGTACTCATATACTTCATCAATATATTTTTTAAATAGAGCTGGAAGGGAGAACCAATACATCGGTGTTTGATAAATGACAACATCCGCACATTTGAATTTTTCTTGTTCTTCTTTTACATCATATCCTTCTTGAACGACGGTTGTTTTCACTTCATATTTTTGGGATAACGTTGCTACCATTTCATGAAATAACGTTTTATTAAGCTCACCCTTAGCAAAATCATAGTACTCATGCCCATTAATAATTAAAATATTTTTCATTGTATATTCCTCCAATGTTTTATAGTTCTATAATTATTGAACAATAGAATTATATCATCCTGTTTTTTAAATTTCAATTCAAATGGTCACCTCTAATATGATGCGCTCTATCGTCAATTTTTATCATGACTTTGACCTGTTTATCAAAAGATATTTTCGATTGATTTAAGTAAAAGAACATAAAGGTGAAAATAAAAAACAGTGTTAGAAGGATTGAAGTAGCCAACCTTCTAACACTGTTTATAAATCTTCTTCTTTCACATTGACGACGGCTGAAAGTAGCCCAGGGAAGCGATTTTCCACTTCCTCTTTTCTCAATGAATAATAATGCTCCTTTCCATCAATCCTCGCCTGTATTAAACCAGCTTCTCGCAACACTTTAATGTGGTGAGAGACTGTAGACTTTGGTAAGTCTAGTTTAATCGTATAGGCGGTACAATTATTTTCGATGTTTTCATGTAAACATCGAATTATCTTCAACCGATTTGGTTCACTTAGTGCATGTAAAACCCTCGTGAAAGGGATGCTATCAATTGGTGGATGATATGGAGTTTTCATAGTATCTATTTTAGTATGATTTGATGCAGCAAGCAAATCTATTAGCTGGACAAATGTTACCGGTTGGAATGTCCATTTTTCTACATTCCTCTTAGGAAGTTTAAATCGTGTCGTAGGCAAATAGTTATACTTTGCGAATGTGAGCGAAGTTAGGTCCTAAATGATAGGAAAGGTTAAATGAACCGTTGTACCTTTTCCTTCCTCACTCGTTATGTCCATCGTTCCATCGTGAAGATTCATTAAGCTTTTTACGATGGAAAGCCCTAACCCGGTGCCGCCTGTCTTTCTAGATCTCGATTTATCTGTTCGATAAAATCTTTCCCCAATTCGATGAAGGTCTTCTGCAGGTATACCAATTCCGTAGTCGACGATGGATAGGATAGCTTTTTCTCCTTTTCGTCGTAATTGTATTCGAATAATACCACCCTTATTGGAATATTTAATTGCATTATCGACCACATTGTATATCACTTGCTGCAAGCGGAGAGGATCTCCCATTATGATGACCTCATCATCTAAGTCTGTCTGGATGGTCATCTGCTTTTCATTAATTGACGCTGTAAATAAATCAAGAGAGTCAAAGATAAATTGTGCGAAAGCGATAGGTTCCTTTTGAATGGCAAAATCTTTTTCTTCTATTCGGTTTAACTGTAATAAATCCTGAATTAGCTTTTGCATGCGCTTTGCTTCTTTTTCAATGCGAAGTAAGTGACGTTTCTGTTCCTTTTCTGATGTAAATTCATTCTCGATTAAAAGTTTAGAATAGCCGCCAATATACGTTAAGGGAGTTCGAAGTTCATGAGCGACATTCGATAAAAATTCCCTTTTGCGAATGTCTTGTTCCTCGAGAGAAGCCGTCATCTTATTAAATGTCGCTGCTAATTCTCCGATTTCATCTGCTGTATCTACGTGGACACGATGAGAAAAATCGCCTTTTCCTACTTTTTTAGCCACAGCTCTAATCTCATTGAGCGGTCGGAAGATGGAATGAACAAAATAATTAATAATTAAAAAGAGAATTAGGAAAAAGATTGTTCCAAAAAAGACGAGAAGGGGGATTCCTTTACTGAACACTTCGGGTATCTCACCGACAGGAACATAAATGTAGATAAATCCGATAAGTTTCTCATATTGGATAATCGGATAAATAGCTCCCACAATGTTCCGCTGAAACTCTTTTACATACCCCTCTTTCATAACATATTGCCCGCTTAATAAAAGTTTTTCATCTTCCGGATGAATAAGTTCACTATAATTCACTTGATACGGAAAGTATTGATCGAGTTGCTCCAATTCATCTACCGCTATAATTTCATAAGGACTGATGGCATTATACCAAGCAATTTTTTCTCGAATCTCTTCTGTTAAACTCCCGTAGTGAAAGTGTGATGCTGTCTGTTCACCCTCATATAGTAGCTGTTCTTTAATGCTATCAATATATAAATCCTTATATAGGAAATGAATGAACATTGAACAAAACAAGATAGAAATGATAAAGCTTAAGAGGAAAACGAAAAGTACTTTTCGACTGATTGTTATCGAACGCTTCATTGTTTTACCTCAAATTTATAGCCGAGTCCCCATACTGTTTCGATGAGATAATTATACGCCTTTAACTTTAGTCGAACCGTTTTAATATGGGTATCTACCGTTCGTTCACTTCCTTCGTATGCTGGCCCCCATATTTCGTCAAGGAGTTGGCTTCGTTTAAATACTTTCCCTTTGTTTTTAGCTAGAAATAGTAGGAGGTCGAATTCTTTTTGGGTAAATGGCAATTTTTCATCTTGGGCATATACAACTCGACCGGATAAATCAAAATGAAGAGGTCCGTGAACTTCTAGCATTCGATGAGCGTGACTTCCGGTAGTACGGCGCAAGATAGATTCTATTCGGGCAAGAAGCTCTCCAGGGTTAAAGGGCTTCACCATGTAATCGTCCCCTCCGATTTTTAGCCCGTGGACGATATCTTCGTCATCCCCTTTTGCTGTTAGGAAAATGACGGGTGTATCATATTGAAAATATTGACGCATTTCTTGTACTAATGTGATTCCATCCATAAAGGGCATCATAATGTCTACAATAGCAAGGTGAGGTTGTTCCCGCTTAATCGCTTCTAAGGCTGCCATACCATCTTCTGCTTCTATGCATGTGTAGCCAGCTCGCTGTACATACGAGCGAATTAATTCGCGCATCGCGTCTTCATCGTCTACAATTAATACTTTATATCCGTTCAATGTTTTCGCGTCTCCTTTGCTACGAAATCTATCTCTATTATAAGTAGAAATTTTGAAGTTTGTTTGAACAATACGCACTTTTTTCTTCCCATCAATCTTTTTTCACAATTGGTCTCTATAATCAAAATGAATCGAGACAAATAAAGGAGGAGTCAAAGGTGGAACTAGGGAAACAAGCTCAGGCGTCTCAAGAACAATTAAGTATGCAGGAATTAAATAAAAGTAGAAATACTGCCTTATATCAAACAATGTGGCGCTGGCACTTTTATGCAGGAATTATTTTTGCACCATTTCTTATTATTCTAGCCATAAGTGGTGCCATTTACTTGTTTAAACCTCAAATAGAGGGTGTACTTTATAAAGATTTGTATGAAGTGAAGGAAATAGGGGAAGAAAAGTTAGCATATGACTTACAGATTGAGAAGGTAAAAGAAGTATATTCCAATGGAGTGATTACATCTATTAAAACGTATGACAGTCCTGAACGTACGACCCAAGTTGGAGTGCTAGTAGAAGGGAAAATGAACTATGTCTTTATCAATCCTTACACTGGAGAAATAAATGGCACATTGTCAAAAGAAGAGCAATTTATGAACACAATTGTTAAGCTCCATAGTGAGCTAGTTGTAGGTGGAACATTTGCCAATCGTATAGTTGAGCTAGCAGCATGTTGGGCCGTTATTCTCTTACTTACAGGGTTATTTATATGGTGGCCAAGAAAGAAAAAAGATGTGTGGGGAACACTGTTACCTCGTCTTCATAAACGTGGTCGCACTTTTTGGCGAGACCTTCATGCTGTTCCGGCATTTTGGCTTTCAGGAATGATTTTAATACTGATATTAACAGGACTACCTTGGACAGGTGTAATGGGTGAACAAATAAACCGCCTAGCGACGGAAACAAACTCAGGTTATCCAAAGTATGCTTTTAGTTTTGGGGAAAAGCCAGAATCTTCATTGAAGACGAAAGACGTAGCTGAGGATGTGCCATGGGCGGCGGAAAATTTACCTGTGCCAATCTCAACACAATTAGGGAATCAACCTATCTCAATCGATGATGTAGCACACATAGCAGAGCAACAAACGATACAAAAGCCATACACTATTTCTATGCCAGAAGGAGAAAAAGGGGTTTACACGATTTCAACGTCACACACAGTCCCTGGACATAATGCAACGTTGCATATCGATCAATATAGTGGTGCAGTCTTAAGTGATGTTCGATTTCAAGATTATGGATGGATGGCGAAAATAATCACACTTGGGATTGCTTTCCATGAGGGACGGCTGTTTGGTATGCTTAATCAAATTTTGGGTCTAATTGCTTGTATGGGATTAATTGTTATTTCCTATAGTTCCTTTGTTATGTGGAAAAAACGAAAGCCTAAAGGAAGTTTAGGTATTCCAAAAAAAGCAGGAAACAGGAACATCGAACGGGGAGTATTTGTCATCATGCTATTGCTAGGAGTGCTAATGCCACTCGTCGGAATTTCGATAATCGTTGTGTATGTAATTGATCGATTAGTTCTAAATAGAATAAAAATTTTTCGAGCAATATAAATTGTTCAGATGATTGAAACTGAATATGCTGGAGACGGTATTTACGCAATTATTAAAGTTTTAGCTAAGAAGGGGAGTTTACTTTATTCCTGCACATGAAACTGCACAATCATCGTGTATTGCCAACTAATTCAAATTCCAGTTGGTAATGTATCAAGGGTAGAAATGAGTAAGCGTAATATAGAACATAGGCACTGAATTTTTGGATGTTGATCAAAATATTCAATGCCTTATGAAAGAATACCTATCTATTACTTTGATTTGAGAAAAGAGCTTGAGAAAGACAATTGTTCTAGCTTTCCCAAGCTCTTTAAATAAAAGATAACCTTATTTCCATTCTTTTAAGGAGTAGAGAATGGTTGACGTTGAACAATCCATTTCTCGTATAAATCCTCCAGTTCAGACAACGTGAGCTCGTATAAATGTTTTTGTCCTTTTTTATAAATATCGAATTGAATGAGTTTTTGAATGATATATTCTTTTCGCTTTTCGATTGCTATTCGTAAATTTGAAGTCATTTGAATCACCCTTTTAATGATAATGATTATCATTATCTATAAGTATATGTATTTTTCTTTGGAAGTAAAGGTTTCTTGCCGAATTGTTACGTAATTGAAAAAAATGAGGAAGTTCTATTATTAATACTTGCAAAATGAAGAAAAGTTTCATAAAATTTAATTCGTAATGATTACGATTTGTTACTGGAATTTCTTTTCTTTAAAGCTCTTTTCTATAAGAAGATGGCTGTTTTTAAGACATTGTTCAAGGTCATTTCTCTCTATGTAATGGAGCGACTTTGACTCAAGTGTCTAGAGCGTAGTAGAGGGTTTCCTTATTAAAATAGCCTTCTTCAAAAGAGGTGTTGCATTGATTAAATCGTAATGATTTTGATTTGTGGAGGTAAAACATTGAGAGATACCCGAGTTCCAGTTACCGTATTGAGTGGCTATTTAGGTTCTGGTAAGACAACGTTGTTAAATCATATTTTAGCGAATCGTGAGAATAAAAAAATTGCTGTAATTGTCAATGATATGAGCGAAGTAAACATTGACGCATCATTAATCAAAAATGGAGCTTTCTCCCGTACAGAGGAGAAAATGGTCGAGCTTCAAAATGGTTGTATATGCTGTACGCTACGAGAAGATTTAATGATTGAAGTGGAGCGATTAGTCAAGGCTGGAGATATTGATTATATCGTTATTGAATCAACCGGCATTTCGGAGCCAATTCCAGTAGCTCAGACGTTTACATATGTTGATGAGCAGTTACAAATCAATCTTCCAAGCCATTGTCGTTTAGATACGATGGTAACAGTAGTAGACGCAAATCGATTTTGGCATGACTTTGCCTCTGGTGAAACACTTGTTGACAGAAAGCAAGGGGCAGATGAATATGATACACGAGAAGTAGTAGATTTGTTAATTGATCAAATTGAATTTGCGGACGTCATTCTTTTGAATAAAGCTGACTTAGTTGATCAAGAAAGCTTAGCGGAATTAAATGCCGTTATCCAAAAATTAAACCCAGATGCAAAAATTGTGGAGTGTAGCTTTGGGCGTGTATCACTTGATGATGTATTAAATACACATCGATTTGACTTTGAAAAAGCTAGCCAAAGTGCTGGTTGGATCAAAGAATTAAATGAAGAGCATACACCAGAAACAGAGGAGTACGGAATTTCTTCCTTCGTTTATCGCCGTCGAAAACCGTTTCATCCAGAAAGGTGGATGGCTTGGTTAGAAGATTGGCCAGTTGATATAGTGAGAGCGAAAGGATTTTTCTGGCTCGCTACAAGAAATCATCTCGCAGGACTCCTTTCACAAGCAGGACCCTCAATTATGATTGAAGCAGCCGGAGAATGGGTGGCAGAGTATACGGAAGAAGAAAGAGAACAATTTATGAACGAAGATGAAACTTTGAAACAGAAATGGGATCCAGAGTATGGGGATCGCATGACAGAGCTCGTCTTTATTGGAATTGATATGAATCGACAAGAGATTGAAGAAACATTAGACCGCTGTTTGCTAACAGATGAAGAAATGGAAGTGGATTGGTCGACTTTCCGTGATCCACTTCCACCATTTGTAGAGAAACAGTAAGATATCTTAATAACAAAAATATTTATGAAAAGAGGGAACTAGAATGCGCGTAAAAGTAACTTTAGCATGTACAGAAACAGGTGACAAAAACTACATCACGACAAAGAATAAACGAACTCATCCTGAGCGTTTGGAACTTAAAAAATATAGTCCGAGATTAAAACGCCACACGCTTCACAGAGAAACTAAATAAAGAGAACAAGTAAGAGGATGCCATTCCTTCACATAATGGGTATCCTCTTTTTGTTACAACGGCACTTTACGTTAGATAACAAATCCTTTTCTGTAGAGTTGATTACCCCCTTCTTTTTAATATGTTATAGATTATGAGAGCTTGTATCGTTTTGGATGGGAAAGCTAATGAATTGAATAACGTGTACCCTTCTTATTATTCGTTCTGTGAGGAAAAAGCTTGTAATACATATATGGTAGGAAATCCTGTAGGGGGTGAACAAGATAACGATTGCGTTAACTTGGATGCTATTATTGAGCGGTACATTTCTTGTGAGTTCTTTTATGTTATTGCATCGTTACAAAGGACTATCTCAGATGCTCGGTATGGTGATTGCGATGGCATATGCGATGTGCACCGGACTGTTAGTTGGATTAATCGCCAGTTTACTGCCTTATTTCAATTTTTTAAGTGCAACGTTTTTGGGAATGATTACTGGAGTGGTAGTGGGGTTCTTTTTTGGGAGACTTTTTCATGTTGCGGCCGTATTGGAGGGTTTTTTAGCAGGTATCATGGGCGGAATGATGGGGGCGATGACGGGGGAAATGCTTCATCCTTTTTATTACGATTCTATGATCAAAATGATGTTAATCATTCAGCTCGTTGTCTTTTTGTTGTTAATGGCGATTTTTAAAGAAGAGTTACATGTAACCTTTCCGAAATATATACGATTTCTTCTTTTTCATCCGATAGGATTGCTGTTGTTATTCATTTTGTTCTTCTTATCAACTGAATGGACGGGACCCATTATTGAGCATACTGTTTCTAACCATTCCTAAGGAGAGCCGTTTATTTCAACCTTTAAGGGAAATAGTATTATAAACGGTCGAATAGGAGGGAAAGCATGTCATTCCGTATAGAACGCGATACGATGGGTGAAATCAGAGTTGAGTCACAAAATATGTGGGGAGCACAGACGGAACGGAGTCGAAAAAATTTTAAAATAGGTCTCGAAAAAATGCCTATTGAAGTGATCTATGCTTATGCTTTAATCAAAAAAAGTGCAGCAAAGGTAAACGGAGAATTAGGAAAGTTTACACGGAAAAAAGCAGAAGTGATGATAAACGCATGTGATCAAATTATTCAAGGGAAACTGGATGAACAATTCCCACTCTCTGTATGGCAAACAGGGAGTGGGACACAGACGAATATGAACGTAAATGAAGTGATCGCACATATTTGTAACAAACAATTAAAAAAGGAGAAGCTCTCCATTCGAGTACATCCTAATGACGATGTGAATATGGGGCAAAGTTCCAATGATACATTTCCTACCGCTATGCACGTTGCTGTTGTCCTTATGTTAAAAGAGGAACTCTTACCAGAAATCAAAAGACTTATTCAAACGTTGGAACAGAAAAAAGAGGAATATAAAGCAATCATTAAAATTGGTCGCACACATCTTCAAGATGCTACTCCATTAACGGTTGGACAAGAAATTAGCGGTTGGATTCATATGTTAGACGTTAACGAAAAGATGATTAAGGAAAGTATGAATCATTTACGACATTTAGCCATCGGTGGTACCGCGGTTGGAACAGGTTTAAATACCCATCCATTGTTTGGAATGAAAGTATGTGAGGAAATCAGTCGACTAACCAATGAAACGTTTAAAACTTCTCCAAATAAATTTCATGCGTTGACAAGTCATGATGAATTAGTTTTTGCCCATGGTGCATTAAAGGCACTGGCTGCTGATTTAATGAAAATCGCTAATGATATTCGTTGGTTAGCGAGTGGACCAAGGTGTGGAATTGGTGAAATGAAAATACCAGCAAACGAGCCTGGAAGCTCTATCATGCCAGGAAAAGTCAATCCAACACAAAGTGAAGCTGTAACGATGATTGCAGCTCAAGTTATGGGGAATGATGCAACCGTCGGGTTTGCGGCAAGTCAAGGGAACTTTCAATTGAACGTTTTTAAACCGGTCATTGTATATAATGTTATCCAATCCATTCGCTTGTTAGCAGATGGTATGCGTTCTTTCCATGATCATTGTATAAAGGGATTGCAAGTGAATGAAGAAGTCACCCAACATTATGTTGAAAATTCGTTAATGTTAGTAACGGCTTTAAACCCGCATATCGGTTATGAGAAGGCTGCAAAAATTGCTAAGGAAGCCTATGAACATGGCATTTCATTAAAGGAAGCCGCAAACAAATTGCAACTACTAACGGAGGAGGAGTTTGACCAAATCGTCAAGCTAGAACAGATGATTGAATCGAGAGTGGAGTAATTTTCTTAGTTCTCTATAGGGATGCTCACCTGAATAATTCGTGGTGAGCATCCTTTTTCTGTTCTAAGATAGAGAATGTTTAAGGTTTGTTAAATCTTCATTTTTACCAATAAAGTCAAATTATTTAAAAAATATTTTGAAAAATTAAATAAATTTTGTATAATCATTGGTAATTTAAGGAGGTGTTAACAAGTGAAGATGTTTGCGAAAGTAAGCCAATTTGTCGGGAACACGTTTGCTATTTGGGTCTTATTATTTGCGATTCTTGGCTTCTTATTACCTGAATCCTTTACATGGGTGGCTCCCCACATCCCATTGCTTCTCGGGGTCATTATGTTTGGGATGGGTATGACATTGAAAGTGTCTGACTTTACTGCGGTGTTCAAGCACCCTAAACATGTGGCAATTGGGGTACTTGCTCAATTTACTGTAATGCCACTATTAGCCTTTATTTTGGCTATATCGTTTTCGTTACCACCAGAAGTAGCAGCTGGAGTCATTTTAGTTGGGTGTTGTCCAGGTGGGACTGCTTCGAATGTGATCACGTACCTAGCTAGAGGGAATACGGCATTATCAGTAGCAATAACAACGGTATCCACGTTGTTAGCTCCGTTCGTTACACCCTTTTTAATTTGGGCATTAGCTAGTAAATGGTTACCGATTTCAGCTAGTAGTTTATTTATGTCCATTGTTAAGATTGTACTTGTCCCAATCATTCTTGGACTTGTAGTAAAAATTCTTTTTTCCAAGCAAGTTGAAAATGCGATCTCCGTATTGCCACTTGTTTCTGTTCTTTCCATCGTTCTCATTGTTGCCGCAGTTATTGGATTAAGTAAAGAAAAGATCATTGAGAGTGGCTTGCTATTATTTTTAATCGTTATTTTACATAATGGCCTTGGTTTGCTTTGTGGGTATTGGCTGGCACGACTATTGAAAATGAATATACCTGCTCAAAAAGCCGTTTCCATTGAAGTAGGAATGCAAAACTCAGGACTAGGCGCTGCTTTAGCGGGTGCTCATTTTTCACCATTAGCTGCTGTTCCGAGTGCTCTTTTTAGTGTATGGCATAATATTTCGGGACCGATATTGGCGACATGGTGGGGAAGGAAGCAAAGGGAAGAAATAAGAACAGATGTCAGTGTGAAATCATAATTTAAAATTTTGGGTGTGAGAAGGAGTATTCTTACACCCTTCTTTTCTGGAAATGGAAAATTAGGATAAATGAGATTATAAATCATAGTTGACTTATAGGATTAATTATAATATAGTATCACTTATCAAAAATTTGAAATAAAGGAGCGGATTGGATATGAATGTACTTTTTGTTATTTTAAACATCGTTGTTATGCTCCTCATTGTGGGAGGTCTTTTTTATTTACAGAAGAAGCATGTTTCTTTTGCGAAACGTGTTTTCTTAGCTTTAGCAGTCGGAATCGCATTTGGTTTTATTCTTCAACTAGCTTATGGAACGTCCTCAGAAGTATTAAACACATCAGTTGAATGGTTTAATTTAATTGGTGTCGGGTATATGAAGTTTTTGCAGATGATTGTCATGCCGTTAGTTTTTATATCGATTTTATCTGCATTTACAAAAGTGAAATTATCCAATCAATTAGGAAAGATTAGTACTCTTATCATTGGAATCTTAGTCGGAACGACCGCGGTTGCAGCGGCAGTTGGGATCATAACTACGGCTGCATTTAACTTAGAAGCGATAGAAATTGAGCAAGGAGAATCTGAGGTCGTCAGAGGTCAACAATTAGAGGAGAAGTTGGTTGGAATTGAGGATATGTCTTTACCTGAAAAGATGCTCGAATTGTTACCGGGTAATCCGTTTTTCGATTTAACAGGAGCACGATCTACTTCTACCATTGCAGTTGTGATTTTCACCATTATTGTCGGGATAGCATACTTAGGGGTAAAAAGGAAGCAACCAGATCAAGCGGAACTGTTTGAAAAGCTTGTGGAATCCCTTCATGCTATTATGATGAGGGTCGTAACAATCATTTTACGTTTGACTCCATATGGTGTATTAGCCATTATGACGAGAACGGTGGCACTAAGTGATTTTGAAGCGATAATGAAGCTTGGAAAGTTTGTCCTTGCATCTTATGTTGCACTTGCAATTATGTTTCTTATTCATTTACTTCTTTTGACGATTTCTGGTTTAAACCCGATAACGTATGTGAAGAAAATTGTCCCAGTTTTAACGTTTGCTTTTACATCACGTTCGAGTGCAGGTACACTTCCGCTTAACGTAAAAACACAAACATCGGAATTAGGGGTGTCTGAAGGAATCGCAAACTTTTCGGCATCATTTGGATTATCAATAGGACAAAATGGATGTGCAGGTGTATATCCAGCTATGTTAGCAGTCATGATTGCTCCAACAGTAGGGGTTGATCCGTTTACGCCAACGTTTATCGCTACTCTTATCGCTGTGGTAGCCATTAGTTCATTCGGAGTTGCGGGTGTTGGTGGAGGAGCTACATTCGCAGCATTGCTAGTTCTATCAACATTGAATCTTCCTGTCGCGCTCGCTGGCCTATTAATTTCGGTCGAGCCACTGATCGATATGGGACGAACAGCAGTAAATGTGAGTGGAGCAATGACAGCAGGCGTCTTAACTAGCAAAGCAACGGGAGAAATAAATCAAGAAGTGTATAATCATACAGGTCATATAGAAGCCTGAGAGATAGGGGCTGTCCAAAAAGTACAGCCTCTTTCTTCATTGTTACAGAAAGTTTAAGTGCAATAAAGTGTTAAATTATTCTCATTACAGTTTTTTTGGTGTCTAGCTCCAAGCGCCATCGGCTCGGGTCGCTTCGGCCCTGGTGTGGCGACGGAAGCCTCCTCGCAGGTCCTCCAGCGCCCTTCGCCTAAGGACTTGCGCTTTGCGCTTTTTCTGTGAAAATAAAAATTACCTATGAGCTGAATGAAAGATCATGATAGGTAGATGGTAGAAAGGAAACCCCGGGGAGAATAAATTTTCATGTCCGGGGTGTGAGTGTAAAATCATGTATGTTTCTTATAAAATGGTTCATTTCCGTGGCGGAGGATTTCCTTAGGAAAGGTTTGTCTTAGCAACTAGTGAACTACGATAAGTCGATAACTGCTATTTTTAGTGCGGGAGTATCTCTCCTTCGTACAACACTGGGCAGTCAACTCCGCTTTTCTAATAGTATTTCAACTTGTAAGCTTGTGTTGTCCCAGAAGGATTAGCCGCTACCTTCCTTTCATTCTAAATCGATATAGAGAAAACCGGTATCTTTCCTCCAGAAAGCACTTTTCCCCTCCTCATTTACAAGCAAATCTAGTCAAGAATCACCTTCGTCAAAAATGATATAAACGCTTAAAACTTGGGGAATATTTCCGATAAATATAGTGTATGTTTCAGACCGATTGCAAGAAACAAACAGTTTTTTAACAATTGATCAGGAGTTCGTCAACTAGGCGAATTTTAACGATATGATGAGTAACAGACGAATGACGAAAGGTGAATGGGATGAACCGTTTATTAGTTTCAATTCTCTGCTTCTTAGCGGCTTTGTCGATAGGACAACCATATTCATCCGTGTATGCGAACGACGAAATAAGTATTCAAAGTGAATCAGCCATTGTGATGGACGCTAAAAGTGGAGATGTTCTTTACGAGAAAAATGCGAATGAACAAATGTATCCGGCCAGCATTACGAAAATTGCAACGGCGATATATGCGATTGAAAACGGGAATTTAAATGATTTAGTGACCGTATCAGAACGGGCGAGAAATGCGGATGGTACAAGAGTCTATTTAGAAGAAGGAGAAGTTGTTACACTCGACAAGCTCATAAAAGGAATGGTCATTAATTCAGGGAATGATGCAGCCATTGCGATAGCGGAGCACCTAAACGGAAGTGTCGAAGCCTTCTCAGATGAAATAAACGATTATTTAAAGGAAGTCATTGGGGTCACGGATACCCATTTTGTCAATCCAAGTGGGTTATTTGATGAAGATCACCAAACGACAGCATATGATATGGCTCAAATCACACAATATGCTATGCAAAATCAAACTTTTCGCCAAATCTTTCAAATGAAAGAGCTACCGTGGGATGGTGAGTCGTGGGATACAACGATTATAAATCATCATAAATTATTAATTGATTCCTCCTTCCCTTATGTTACAGGGGGGAAAACAGGGTTTGTTAGTGAATCTGGCCACACACTTGTAACTACTGCAAAAAACGACTGGATTGATGTAATTGTTGTAACTCTTAAAGCTGAATCTAGTAGAATCGCTTATAATGATACGATTTCACTACTCAATTACAGCTTAAATGGATTTGAAACTGTATCGATTGAAGCAGGTACGAAATATGAGGTAAACATGGACCAACAGTATGAGCTTAAAGATGAGTTATCTTATACGAAAAAGAGACAGGAAGTAATAGAAGAACTCATTGACGAAAGCGGCGAACTTTCCATTATTGGTGAAGGTGAACGTCTAATTAAAAAAATCGCACTCTCGATCGTCGAAAAGGATGATGAGAAGCCTGTAGAGCAGACTGTTAAAGCAAACGGTTTAACAGGTCAATATAGCATAGTTTTAATGCTGTCCTTTGCAATGGCTCTATTTTTAACAGGATATTTTTTCCTTGATGTGCGTAAGATGTGAAATTCGTGCTTGTTGGCTGGTAGAGACATTTTTACTGTAGGGGCTCTCCTCTATCTTCTAATACAAATAAAATATAATGATCTACACTATGTAATGGAGCTTAATGTTAACAAAAGCAATAATCTATATGAAAACGACCTTTCATTGACCTTGAATACTTTTGAACAATTAACCCTTTAACGAAAAAAATATTTGAAAAATAATTGAGTCAAGCTAAAATAATATTATATGTATATAAATGACCGCTGAATCCCTTTAGGGAACGGGGGAACCAATGAATGCTATTTATAGCATTGGGGTGAATCTTTTTAAAGTAGGATACTCTTCGATCCGAACCCGACAGCTAACCTCGTAAGCGTAGGAGAGAGACTTGACTTTGGATTAAACCACGGGAATCTCTCTCGTGGTTTTTTCGTTTATTAGAGGTAATTCTAATGGAATAACGTGTTGTATTTACATAAGAATGGGCATCGAAACGTTCTTCTAATAGAATGAAACTCTAAATAGTAAATAATAAAATCTGTTTTTCTAAAGGGAGGTCATATATGAAACTAACAGGGAAAATTATCGTTGGTTTAATTGCAGGTTTAGTCGTTGGTCTAGTGTTAAATGCTACTTCTCCAGATTTGTTTAACACATTAGATGCGTACATTTTTACTCCACTCGGAAAAATCTTCTTAAACTTAATTAAAATGCTTGTTGTACCAATCGTATTCTTTTCCATTACGCTTGGAGTTGCAGGTCTAGGTGATCCGAAAAAGTTAGGGAGAATTGGTTTGAAAACGGTTTTATTCTTCCTTGTGACAACAGGAATTGCCATTACAATCGGAATATCGCTTGCTTCTGTTGTCCAGCCAGGAAACATCGGATCTTTTGATACGTCTTCTGTTGAATATGAAGCTAAGGAAGCACCATCTATTAGTGAAACATTGCTTAATATTATTCCGACAAACCCAATTCAAGCAATGGCTGAAGGGAACATGCTCCAAATTATTACGTTCTCCATCTTTATGGGGCTAGGAATTTCGATGCTAGGAAAAAAAGCTTCGACGTTGATGAAGTTTGTTGAACAAGGTAATGAAGTTATGATGTACCTTGTAACACTAGTCATGAAACTTGCTCCATATGGTGCATTTGGTTTAATCGCAACAGCTGTCGGAAGTCAAGGATGGGATGCGGTAAAAGCAATGGGGTTATACATGATTGTCGTAGTTGCCGCCCTTTTCATTCACGCAGGTGTAACGTATAGCGCAGCTGTTTACTTCATCGGGAAAATGAGTCCGATTCATTTCTACAAAAACTTTTTCCCTGCCATGAGTGTGGCATTTAGTACATCAACGAGTAGTGGTACTCTACCAGTATCGATGGAAATGGCACAAAAACGATTAAAAGTACCTGAGCCTATTAGTAGTTTTGTTCAACCTCTAGGTGCAACCATTAATATGGACGGTACAGCTATTATGCAAGGTGTTGCGACGATTTTTATTGCCCAAGTATTTAATGAGCATTTAACGATGGCTCAATTGTTAACAGTTGTCATTACGGCTGTTTTAGCAAGTATCGGCACTGCAGGTGTTCCTGGAGTAGGTCTCATTATGTTGGCGATGGTTTTAAATACCGTTGGTTTACCAGTAGAAGGAATTGCATTAATTCTTGGTGTTGACCGTTTACTTGACATGACGAGAACGGCAGTCAATATTGCTGGTGATGCAGCTTGTGCAGTATGTATCGCAGAGTCTGAAAAGAAACATGGGATTACATACGACAATCAAATGACGGAATCTATGTAATGATAAGAGTGTTTAAAAAGCCGCTGATTAAGGCTTTTTAGACACTTTTTTTTATTACAGAAAGTTTAAGTTCAATAAAGTGTTAAAGTATTCTCTTTACCGTTTTTTTTGTGTCTAGCTCCATGCGCCATCAGCTCGGGTCGCTTCGGCCCTGCTGTGGCGACGGAAGCCTCCTCGCAGGTCCTAAAGCGCCCTTCGCCTAAGGACTTGCGCTTTGCGCTTTTCTTAGATTCTAAAAGACTACGCTTCAGTAGTTGATACTTTTTGAAGTTTTTCTTCAAATTACTGTCATTACTTTGACATCAAATATTCATCTCTTTGTGACATGTACGCTATAGAACCTATTGTAACGACTTCTTAATTCATGTACGGTAATAACAGATGTTTAACATTTCAAGGAAATGGTTAAAGTGGGAAAGACAAGAGAGAGAAAGGTGATTATAATGAAAAAATTCGGTCTCATACTCCTTTTATCTTTAGGTTTAGTCGCTTGCACACAGCAGGAATCAACAGAAAATGAAGAGGTTGAAGTTCTTCCATTAGAAGTGAATTTAGCTGTCCCTGCAAATGGAGAGAAAAATGAGGAGATTACTTTGACAGCAGAAGTTTACTATGGTGATGAAAAGGTAACGGATGCGACAGAAGTGTTATTTGAAATTTGGAAAGACGGAGAAAAAGAAGAAAGTCAGAAAGTAGAAGGAAAACATTCTGAGAATGGAATTTATGAGGTAATGTATACCTTTGAAGAAGACGGAGTATATTTCGTACAATCACATGTGACGGCAAAAGATCAGCATAATATGCCGAAAAAGCAAATTGTCATTGGGAATCCTGAAGAAGCTGGATCGACTGATGAATCGCATAATGATCTAGATGAAAGTCATGAAGAATCCCATCATCATGGTGATGAAACGGTATTAATTGAAATGAACATACCAGATGCGGTTCAAAAAAATGAAGAACAGACGCTAACTACAACGGTAGAGAAGGAAGGCACAATTATTTCAGGAGCAGATGTGCGTTACGAGATTTGGATGGAAGGCGCCGAACATCACGATTGGATTGAGGCAGTAGAAAGGAATGAAAATTATTCCGCATCCTATTCGTTTGAAGAATCAGGTCAATATTTTGTAAAAGTTCACGTTTCGAATGACGAAGGACTCCATGAACATATCGAAAAATCTGTTCATGTACGATAATGGTGATTAAAAGAGGTTATGCTATTTGCATAGCCTCTTAATTTTTAGAGACGACTTAAACAATTGACATAGGTTAGGGGGGTATGGTAGCTTGATGTAAAGGGGGCGGTTCAATGGAAGAGAAGGAACTTTCACATCGTAAAAGTCACCATTCAGATAAATTTAAAAAAGATTTAACAGTCCGTCTTAATCGAATCGAAGGTCAAATTCGGGGAGTGAAAGGGCTCATTGAAAAAGATGCATACTGTGATGATGTACTAACACAAATTACAGCTATCCAATCAGCGCTTAATTCTGTTAGCCGACTATTACTAGAAGGTCACATGAAGAGCTGCGTAGTAGAACGGATTCAAGAAGGAGATACAGAAGTAATTGACGAAGTGTTAGTAACAATAAAAAGAATGTTAAAAAAATAAGGGGGCATTATATCATGGCAACGAAAGTTTTATTAGTAAAAGGAATGTCTTGTAATCATTGTGTGAAAGCTGTGGAAACAAGCGTTGGAGAAATTGAAGGTGTAAGCAATGTTCATGTTCAGTTAGCAGACGGGAAAGTTCAAGTGGATTACGATGAAAAAAAAGCTACAATATCAGCGATCAAAGAGGCAATTGAAGAGCAAGGATACGATGTAGAGTAACGAAAAACATTTTAGCGTGCTAAGTGCACGCTTTATTCACAAATTTTATATACCCCAGTATGGTATATTGGAGGTGCTACCGTTGAAAGAAAAAGAAATTTCCTTCCAAATCTCTGGAATGACATGTGCCGCCTGCTCCAATCGGATTGAGAAAAGCTTAAAGAAGATGGATGGAGTGATGGAAGCAACGGTCAATCTTGCTTTGGAAAAAGCAAATGTTACGTATACCGAAGAAAAAGTCAATGTTCCTCAGCTGATAGAGAAAATTAAAAGCTTAGGTTATGGGGTCATAACGGAAAAGGTAGACTTAGATATTTCCGGGATGACATGTGCAGCATGTGCTAACCGAATAGAAAGAGGACTACAAAAACAGGTTGGAGTTGAATCTTCATCGGTCAATCTGGCGTTAGAAAAGGCGCAAGTCGAGTATGTAAAAGGTATCATATCTGCCGACGAGATCATCGAAAAAGTTGAAAAGTTAGGGTATGGGGCCACAGTGAAAAACGATGAAGGAAATAGAGATATAAAAGAGGCGGAGCTTAAAAGGCAACAAGTAAAATTTTACTTCGCCCTCATATTATCTTTGCCGTTAGTATGGGCAATGGTTGGTCATTTTTCATTTACTAGCTTTATATATGTTCCTCCTTTATTTATGAATCCATGGTTTCAATTTGTGTTAGCTACTCCGGTCCAGTTTATCATCGGTTGGCAGTTTTATGTCGGTGCCTATAAAAACTTAAAGAACAAATCAGCTAATATGGACGTGTTAGTGGCACTTGGAACATCTGCTGCCTATTTCTATAGTTTGTATTTGACCATTGGTTCCTCAGCGACAGATGAGATGATGACCGAGCTATATTTTGAAACAAGTGCAGTATTAATTACCCTTATTTTATTAGGGAAGCTATTTGAAGCAAAAGCGAAAGGTCGTTCGTCTGACGCGATTAAGAAGCTTATGGGACTCCAAGCTAAAACAGCAACAGTCATAAAAGACGGAGATGAACAAAAGGTTCCGATAGACCAAGTAAAAAGTGGTGACATGGTGCTTATCCGTCCAGGTGAAAAAATACCTGTAGATGGAACGATAGTAAAAGGACAAACAACGGTTGATGAATCGATGCTAACCGGTGAAAGTGTTCCAGTTGATAAAAATGTTGGAGATGCAGTATTTGGAGCTACGATCAATAAGCATGGAACGATGACGATTGAAGCGACAAATGTAGGGAAAAATAGTGTACTTCAACAAATTATTAAAGTGGTAGAAGAAGCTCAAGGGCAGAAAGCACCGATTCAACGAATGGCCGATAAAGTTTCTAGTATATTCGTTCCAATTGTTGTGGCCATAGCAATCTTAACCTTTACGGTATGGTATCTAGTAGTAGCTCCAGGAGAGTTTGCCGTTGCATTAGAAAATATGATTGCTGTATTAGTCATTGCTTGTCCATGTGCACTCGGGCTTGCTACACCAACATCAATTATGGCAGGGTCGGGTCGAGCTGCTGAAGCTGGAATCTTATTTAAGGGCGGAGAGTATTTAGAATCAACCCATCGGATTGACACAGTTGTTCTAGATAAAACAGGAACGATAACAAAAGGAGAGCCACAGGTAACAGATATCTGGATCGATCACCAAGAGAAAAATCGTATTTTACACCTTGTAGCGTCCGCAGAAAATCGTTCCGAGCATCCATTAGCGGAAGCAATCGTAAAAGGAATCAACTCACAGGAAAAACTAATAGAACCCGCTCAATTTGAAGCGATTCCAGGTCATGGGATTAAAGCGACTATAGATACTCAACGAGTATTGATTGGGACGAAGAAGTTAATGCACGATGAACACATTAAAGTTCCGACTTCTGTAATAGAGAAGAAAGAAGCGCTTGAAGAAGAGGGAAAAACGGTAATATTAGTAGCTATTCATCACACCTGTGTTGGTTTATTGGCTTTGAGAGATAATGTGAAAGAAACATCTAAAGAGGCGATTCAACGGCTGCTTAACAGAAACATCAGTGTTTATATGATGACAGGAGATAATACTAGAACGGCAAAAGCCATTGCTAAAGAAGTTGGAATTCATCATGTGATTAGTGAAGTGCTTCCAGAAGATAAGGCAAAAGAAGTGGAAAAATTGAAGCAAGAGGGGAAAGTGGTTGCCATGATTGGAGATGGCATCAATGATGCGCCTGCGCTTGCTACTGCTCATATCGGTATGGCAATGGGGACTGGGACCGATATTGCCATCGAAGCATCTGATGTAACGTTAATGCGTGGAGATTTAATGAGTATTGTTCAAGCCATTAAACTAAGTAATCGAACAATGCGTAATATTAAACAAAATTTGTTCTGGGCATTTGCCTACAATACGTTAGGTATCCCAATTGCAGCGGCAGGCTTTTTAGCTCCTTGGGTAGCTGGGGCAGCCATGGCCTTTAGCTCTGTTTCGGTTGTGTTAAACGCACTTCGTCTTCAAAGAGTTAAATTATAAATTGAATGTGGAGAAAAGCAACTCGTTTTTCTCCACTTTTATTTTTGACAACTATCTATTAGGAGACAGTCATAGCTTACGGGTGGAATGATGTTAAACGAAACTAGAGCCTTACTTGTAATATGGTAAGTTCATTTGGTAAGAATGTTTGTGAACAAACAAACCAAATCAAAGATATATGACGGAAGGACTAGCTAAAATGAAGGATACCAATTTGCTCCTGCTATTGCTGAAGAAGGTCGTAGGCGTCCACCACTAAAATGAAATGAACTAATATATATTGTGTGAAAAAAAGACTGTACTCTTTGGACAGTCTTTTTTTTCTGGGAGAAATAATTGATAATGATTTTCAAAGTCGTTATAATGAAAATGATTCTCAAGTAATACATTGAATAAAAGGGGAAACTACATGTCAACTTTAACGATTGAACAATGGCAGTTATTGCAATCATTTGGTTTGACGTTCGAAACGGTTGAGTCAGAGTTATCAATTGAAAGCATTGATCTATTAGACGAACAACGGTTAAACGCTTATCTGGAAAGGATAAAATCACCACTGTCGGCAAATAAAATATCTGTCTGTGGTTCACTTTTAATTAAACGATATGGAGTATTGGCTGCGATCGGGTTATATAGCATGTCTATGTGGAATAAAGTATTAAATGTAGAATTGACTAATGTTTCCATTCAAAGTCATCATCAAAATGGAGTATGGAGTCCAAAGCTACATTTAAAAACATTAACTGTGGAAGAATTAGAAGGGAATAGAGAAGAAAAACGCACTGAATGGATAATCCGGTTATTTAAAAAGCATATCGATCCACTTATTTCAGCTGTATCTAAAATAGCGAAAGTATCACCTCGTATTCTTTGGGAAAACGTTGCGGTATACATCTTATGGATGTATGAATCCATACCTATAGAACAGCTATCTTGTAACTTGAAAAAACGAGTTACTGATGATTTTCTTTTCGTTGTAGAGCAAGCAAGAGGGGATATGTTTGGCCAATACGATCATAATCCGTTAACTCCTTTTGCCCAACCGAAACGTTTTAATGAGCAAGTTGGAAAAGAAATTCGAATGCGGAAAACATGCTGTCTATATTATAAAACAAATGACGAACAAATTAGGTGTCAAACATGTCCGGTTCAATTTACGAAGGAGGGAAAATAATGGATCAAAAGTTGGCAGAACAACTGGATGGATTAGTTGAAAAGTATACAGAATTATTATTAGGTGACGTTACGGAAGATCGAAAAGAGAAAGTAAAAGCATGGGTGATATACACATATATCGCGAAATCCATGCCTCCTCTAGTGAAGCATTGGAATGAACGATACCCCGAAGCGAAAGAAGCAATAAAGGAGCTCATTCATGAAATTAAAGAACTGAATGAAATACATCGTTCACAACAGAAATAAGAGTAAGCCACCTGATCTGTCATGGGTGGCTTTAATTATTGGCAAGAAGGTTTATCAGAAACCATCTGACCCCATATTTTCTTTTTTGTATTGCTGATTTTGACTTGTTTTCTTACCGCCACCATTCATTTCCTTTTGCGGACCTGCGTTTCCTTTTACACTTGCAGCACTAACCCCATTTTTAGATGGTTCTTTTTGTACACGTGCCACTATATCACCCCCTTTATAAACATTAAGTTTTCCTAAATGGCTAATTTTAAGCAAAAATAATGGAAAAGTATTGAACAAATTTTCGAAATATTTTATATTATAAAAGAAGAGAATTTAAGACTCATATTTTTTTAGGTGAAAAAATGAATGAGTATTCATTCAAAAGAACGAAAGGGGATACGTGATGGTCCAGCAAATTAAAAAAGCTGCGGTTATCGGTTCGGGAGTAATGGGTTCCGGAATTGCCGCACATTTAGCAAACGTTGGCATTCCAGTATTACTACTTGATATCGTACCAAATGAATTAACAGAAAAGGAAAAATTGCAAGGCTTAACGTTGCAAGACAAACAAGTTCGTAACCGTCTTTCGAATGAGGCAATAAAAAAATTGCTAAAACAAAAACCAGCTCCATTAACCTCAAAAGAGAATCTTCAACTCATTCGAGCTGGGAATTTAGAAGATGACTTAGCTCAATTAAACGAAGTCGATTGGATTATCGAAGTGGTTGTTGAGCGTTTAGATATTAAGAAAAAAGTATTTGAACAAATAGATCTCCACCGTAAACAAGGCAGTATAGTAAGCTCGAACACCTCAGGAATTTCCATTGAAGCAATGGCTGAGGGGCGTTCAGACGACTTCCAGAAACACTTCTTAGGCACACATTTCTTTAATCCTCCGCGATACTTAAAGCTTCTAGAAATTATACCAACAAAGAAAACGGATGAGAATGTATTAGCATTTATGAAGCAATTTGGAGAAGAGGTACTTGGAAAAGGTGTAGTTGAAGCAAAGGATACACCAAACTTCATCGCTAACCGTATTGGTACTTACGGACTGTTAGTCACAGTTAAAGAAATGATGAAAGGTGGCTATTCTGTAGGAGAGGTAGACTCGATTACAGGTCCATTAATTGGAAGACCAAAAAGTGCAACATTCCGTACTCTTGATGTCGTAGGGTTAGACACATTCTTACACGTTGCCAAAAACGTGTATGACCAAGTAGAAGGTTCAGAAAAAGACGTTTTTGACCCACCTGCATTTATGAAAACATTATTGGAAGAAAAACGCTTAGGAAGCAAAACAGGTGCTGGCTTTTATAAGAAAGTTGGAAAAGAAATTTTAGAGCTTAATTACGAAACGCTTGAATATGGCGAGCGTAAAAAACTGAAAACAGCTGCTACTGAGATGGCTAAGCAAGCAAAAGGGTTAAAGAATAAATTGAAAGCGCTTTTGTATTCGGAGGATAAGGCTGGGCAACTATTGTGGAATATATCAGCACCTACTCTCGTTTATTCGGCTCAGCTACGTGGAGAAATTGCGGATGATATTGTTGCCATTGACAGAGCAATGAAATGGGGATTCGGCTGGCAGCTAGGGCCATTTGAAATGTGGGATGCCATTGGTGTGAAGCAGTCTGTTGAAAAAATGAAGAAACAAGGCTTAAATCCCCCACAATGGGTAGAAGAAATGTTGGAGAAAGGATTTGAATCCTTCTACAAGAAAGACAAAGACGGTCATTTCTACTACGCTCAAGGTGAATACCGACCAGTTGAAGAAAACAAAAAGGTTATACACATTGCTTCGTTAAAAGAAGCAAAAGGAGTCATTAAGAAAAATAGTGGCGCTAGCCTCATTGATTTAGGGGATGATGTAGCACTATTAGAATTCCATTCCCCAAATAATGCGATCGGTCTTGATATTATTCAAATGATTAATTTTGCTGTAGAAGAAGTCGAGAAAAATTACAAAGGGCTTGTCATCGGAAACCAAGGGAAAAACTTTTGTGTCGGAGCGAACTTAGCAATGATTTTGATGGAAGCGCAAGATGACAATTACTTCGAAATTGATATGGTCGTTCGTCGTTTCCAAGAGGCGATGATGAAAGTTAAGTATAGCTCGAAGCCAGTAGTATCAGCTCCTTTCCAAATGACTCTCGGTGGTGGAGCAGAAGTGTGTTTACCGACTGCTAGCATTCAAGCGGCTAGTGAAACGTATATGGGTCTTGTAGAGGTTGGAGTTGGATTAATCCCTGGTGGTGGCGGAAATAAAGAGTTATATATTAAACACTTAGATAGTATGCCGAAAGGAACGAATTTTGACCTTCAAAAAGTAGCGAACAAAGTGTTCGAAACAATTGCGACGGCTAAAGTATCTACTTCGGCAGAAGAAGCTCGGACAAACGGGTTCCTTAATCAATATGACGGAATTAGTATGAACGCAGATCACCTTTTATCTGATGCAAAGCAAAAAGTTATATCACTATTTGATGCTGGTTATCGTGCACCCGTTAAAAAGAAAATCCCTGTAGTGGGTGAATCCGGCTATGCGACGATGTTGCTAGGAGCACAGTCGATGCACTTATCAGGGTATGCTTCAGAACATGATCTAAAAATCGCTAAAAAGCTAGCTTATGTTCTTTCAGGTGGTAAAGTTCCATTCGGAACAGAAGTTGATGAAGAATACTTACTAGAGATTGAGCGTGAAGCATTCTTAAGCTTAATCGGTGAGCCGAAGTCGCAACAACGTATGCAACACATGTTAGTGAAAGGAAAACCACTTCGTAACTAAGGGGAGGAGACCGGAAATGAGAGAAGCTGTTATTGTTGCTGGTGCAAGAACACCAGTCGGCAAAGCCAAAAAAGGAACATTAGCGCATGTTCGTCCGGACGATTTAGGAGCATTAGTTGTAAAAGAAACGTTGAAAAGAGCAGGGAACTATGAAGGTAATGTGGATGATTTAATTTTTGGATGTGCGATGCCAGAAGCAGAGCAAGGACTTAATATGGCTCGAAATATTGGTGCGCTTGCTGGTCTTCCACATACTGTACCTGCCATAACAATTAACCGATATTGTTCATCTGGTTTACAAGCCATTGCGTATGGAGCGGAACGAATCATGCTTGGGCATGCTGATACAGTGATTGCTGGTGGGGCTGAATCGATGAGTCTCGTTCCGATGATGGGACACGTAGTTCGTCCAAATGCCACACTAGCTGAAGAAGCTCCAGAGTACTATATGAGCATGGGGCATACAGCAGAGCAAGTGGCAAGAAAATATGGCATTAGTCGAGAAGATCAAGATGCTTTTGCGGTTCGTAGTCACCAAAGAGCTGCAAGAGCCATTGAAGAAGGAAAGTTTTCAGAGGAAATTGTGCCGGTTGATGTGACTGTAAGGTCTGTGGGAGACGACCATAAATTGACTGAGCAACATGTGAGATTTTCACAAGATGAGGGAGTTCGACCAGAAACGAATCGTGATGTTTTATCAACATTAAAACCTGCGTTTTCCATCGATGGTTCCGTAACTGCAGGGAATTCTTCACAAACGAGCGATGGGGCAGCAGCTGTAATGGTAATGGATAAAGAGAAGGCAGAGTCACTAGGGCTCAAGCCTTTAGCAAAATTCCGCTCCTTTGCAGTTGGTGGTGTTCCACCAGAAGTAATGGGAATAGGTCCTGTCGTTGCGATTCCAAAAGCACTTGAGTTAGCAGGTCTACAAATAGCAGATGTCGGGCTATTTGAATTAAATGAGGCATTCGCTTCCCAATCGATTCAAGTTATTCGCGAATTAGGACTCGATGAAGAAAAGGTAAATGTCAATGGTGGTGCAATTGCGCTAGGGCATCCACTTGGATGTACAGGTGCAAAACTCACCTTAACGCTTCTTCACGAAATGAGACGTCGAAATGAACAATTCGGTGTCGTTACGATGTGTATCGGTGGAGGAATGGGTGCTGCGGGAGTATTTGAGCTAATTTCATAAAGAAAAAAGAAATTCTTACAAAGGAATGGGAGGAATTTATATGGCGAATCAAACAGAATCCTATATCAAAGGCGGCGGGTTTATTTTAGAGGATATTTCAGCGGATCGTGTTTTTACACCAGAAGATTTTACGGATGAGCATAAAATGATTGCAAAAACGACTGAGGATTTTGTTGTAAACGACGTCGTTCCACATATTGAAGACTTAGAAAATCATCAATTTGATATTTCTGTAAAACTCCTTCGACAAGCGGGAGACTTAGGATTACTAGGAGCGGATGTACCAGAGGAGTATGGTGGATTAGGGCTTGATAAAGTAAGCTCAGCTTTAATTGCTGAAAAATTTTCTCGTGCAGGTGGCTTTTCCATTACATTCGGGGCACATGTCGGAATCGGATCCTTACCGATTGTATTATTCGGAACAGAGGAGCAAAAGCAGAAGTACTTACCTGGATTAGCGACTGGTGAAAAAATTGCAGCTTATGCCTTAACAGAACCAGGCTCTGGATCAGATGCATTAGGTGCGAAGACAACAGCAAAATTAAACGCTGAAGGGACGCACTACATTTTAAATGGAGAAAAACAGTGGATTACAAACTCTGCATTCGCTGACGTATTTGTTGTCTATGCAAAAGTAGATGGAGAGCACTTCACAGCCTTTATCGTAGAACGTGATTATCCAGGCGTATCTACTGGTCCGGAAGAAAAGAAAATGGGGATTAAAAGTTCATCTACCCGTACACTCATTTTAGAAGATGTGCCTGTTCCAAAAGAGAACTTACTAGGAGAAGTAGGAAAAGGACATGTAATCGCTTTTAATATTTTAAACATCGGACGTTATAAGCTCGCAGTGGGAGCGATTGGAGCAAGTAAGCGAGTGGTGGAATTATCCGCACAATATGCAAACCAACGTCAACAATTTAAACAACCGATTGCAAAATTCCCACTCATCCAAGAAAAACTTGCGAATATGACTTCTAAATTGTACGCAATGGAGAGCTCTGTATATCGCACAGTTGGTCTATTCGAAGATCGAATGAGTAAACTAGCTCCAGAAGAAGCGAAAGATGGAAAAGCGGTGGCGGCATCAATCGCTGAGTACGCTATTGAATGTTCGCTTGGGAAAGTATTTGGCTCCGAAACATTAGACTTCATAGCGGATGAAGGCGTCCAAATCCATGGTGGGTATGGATTTATGGCTGAATATGAAGTAGAAAGGGCTTATCGTGATTCCCGAATTAATCGAATTTTTGAAGGTACCAATGAAATCAATCGCCTTCTCGTACCAGGCACGTATTTACGAAAAGCAATGAAAGGTGAACTCCCGCTCTTACAAAAAGCGCAAAGTTTACAAGAAGAATTAATGATGATGATGCCAGAGGAAGTGGGAGATGGTGTCCTAGAGCAAGAAAAGTATTTAGTTCGTAATGCAAAGAAAGTGGCGTTAATGGTTGCTGGCTTGGCTGCACAAAAATACGGCCCTAAATTACAAAATGAGCAAGAAGTGTTAGTGAACCTAGCAGACATCATTAACAATGTGTATGCAATGGAATCTGCGGTGCTTCGTACTGAGAAGTCTATTGCAAAATTTGGCGAAGAAAAAAGTAAACAAAAATTACTTTACACACAAGTATATTGCCAAGAGGCATTTAACGAAATTGAAGCACACGCAAAAGAGTCCTTAGTAGCTGTGGAATCAGGTGATACGTTACGAATGATGCTTTCAGCACTACGTAAATTAACTCGTCACACGCCTATCAATGTAATTGAAAAGAAACGAGAAATTGCTAAACATGTGTTAGAAGAAGAACGTTACACAGTTTAATATGAACTTTGAGGTACCTGTCGATCTGGGTACCTCTTTACTTTGAAAAACTATTTTCTTATGAGTAAACATAAAAATGTTGGAAATGCTAAAGTGGGTAAATGTCTAAATGATGAATTCAATACAATTTCGAAAAAAGAAAAAATTAAAATGAACTTGTTATCCTTGATAGAAAGAATATGCTACAATACGAATAAGGAAGTCTACTAGGTGGTGAAATCATGTCACGTACATTTTATTGGTATCCTAAATGTGGGACATGCCGTAAAGCGAAAAAATGGTTAGAAGAACATAATGTTTCATTTGAAGCTGTACATATTGTGGAAAATCCTCCAAGTAAAGAGGAATTAAAAAGCTTATATGAGAAAAGTGGCTTGGAACTGAAAAAGTTTTTTAATACAAGCGGTCAAAAGTATCGTGAATTAGGATTAAAAGATAAAGTGAAAACAGCTTCAGAAGAAGAATTACTCGACATTCTTGCATCGGATGGTATGTTATTGAAGCGTCCGATCCTAACGGATGGAGAGCGAGTTACAGTAGGATTTAAAGAAGAACAATTTGAAGCGACTTGGCTGTAATAAGAAAAAGATTTTTTAAATCTTTTTCATCATAAATTACATTTTTGTGGAGGGAAATAGGGATGAACACACCAAAGGAATTGCGTTATTCAGAAGAACATGAGTGGGTAAAAGTAGAAGGAGACAAAGTTCGTGTCGGAATTACTGACTTTGCTCAATCAGAACTCGGTGATATCGTGTTTGTTGAGCTTCCGGAAGTAGGAGATGAAATTGAAGCAAACGAACCATTCGGTAGCGTTGAGTCCGTAAAAACAGTTTCTGAGCTATACGCACCAATTAGTGGAACAGTTGTGGAAATCAATGAAGACCTTGATGACAGCCCTGAATTTGTAAACGAATCTCCTTATGAAAAAGCATGGATGATTGTTGTTGAGCCAAAAGACATGAGCGAAATTGAAAAGTTAATGACTGCTGAACAGTACGAAGAAATGACAAATGAAGAATAATAAAGCAAAGCGCCTTCTGTTGGAGGTGCTTTCTTTTTTTATTGGTCTTGATTTCTTTCCATAAGAAGCTCTTTTTAAGGATTGTTTCAGTGTGTATAAATGGTTCACCATCGTTTTTACCCAATGTAATGGAGAGAATGTTAAGTATTCTTAAGTTAAAAAAACAACACTCTTTATGAAAACAGCCTAATAAAAAAGGGAAAAATATGTACTTACTCGAATAAACTAGTATAGAAGTGTATAATGTGAAACAGGTGATGCGAATGGCAGTCGTTGATGTGGAGAAGGTTATTATTGTAGAAGGAAAGTCAGATAAGCGTAAAGTTGAAAGAGTTATTAATGAGCCAATTGAAATCATTTGTACAAATGGAACCTTGAGCTTAACGAAGTTGGACGAACTAATCGATCACGTATTGTACAAAGAAGTATATATACTAGTTGATGCAGACGATGCTGGAGAAAAGCTAAGGAAGCAATTTAAAAGGGAATTTCCTGAGGCGTATCATTTATATATAGACAGAGCTTATCGTGAAGTAGCATCTGCTCCTGAACAACATCTAGCTTCTGTTTTAATAAGTGCCAATATTGATGTGCAGTCAAAATTTTTATCATAAGAGGTGCAAGAAAAGATAAAATGATTGAGTTAACTGAAGAACAATTAAAAGAAATTGAAGAAAAAGAGAAAATAGTCTTATACTTATATACTCCTTTATGTGGGACATGCCAATTAGCTAAGAAGATGCTTTCGGTTGTGGAAGCAGCTATTCCTTCACTAACGATTTATATGAAAGATTTAAATTTCATACCTCGTTATGCAGAAAAATGGAAAGTTGAAAGTGTACCTTGTTTGCTCGTTATCGAAAAGGGAGAAATTAAGTATAAAAAATACGCGTTTCATTCTATTGAACACTTATATGAATCATTAAAACCTTATGCCGCATAATGCGGTTTTTTTTGTTGTTACAGAAAGTTTAAGTTCAACAAAGTGTTAAAGTATTCTCTTTACCGTTTTTTTGGTGTCTAGCGCAAAGCGCCATCAGCTCGGGTCGCCTCGGCCCTGCTGTGCGACGGAAGCCTCCTCGCAGGTCCTAAAGCGCCCTTCGCCTAAGGACTTGCGCTTTGCGCTCTTCTTATTAGAGAGAAAAACTGTATTTTCTACATATTTCTCAGGAAATATGTCTGAAAACACTAAAAGATGTCGAGAAGATTGAGAAGGAAAGGCGTCTAAAAGATAGAAATCTCCTTTATAGTCATTTAATCTTTCGAAGGTAGACAAATGGAGGTGAATACGGTGTTCGAAAAAATGATAATGCAATTGAATACGAACCATCTAGTTAAGCCTCTTTTTCCGAAGGAGCCGATTTTTATTGCTTTTAACTCTTTAGGAGGCTGTTTCGAGACATATAGACTTTCGGAAGAGGGGATTGAAAAACAGGAAAATGGAAATGGGAATTGGCATATCAAAATTAGTGGAAATCAAGAACATTGGGATGAGTTATGGGAAGGAGAGCTACGGCTTCAACAGCTAAACAATTTACGAATGATTCAAGTGGAAGGGAAATACAGGGACATTCTCCGATTAGAATCCATCCTCACTTTATGTAAATTTAATCGCTAATCCCCCCTTTATGATGTTGATTGAGTTTAGTGTAACTCAGTTGAGCAATTATTTAATTTTTGAAAAATATATTATACATTCAACAAAGTTTTTTACTCCCCAAAAATAATTTCAATGTAGATCATTCAATAGTATTTAAAGATTATAAATTCTGAATATTCATTGACTTTTGATAAAACAAAGTGGTTTAATGGGTATTATATTCGTTCGAGAAAGAGGAGGATGAGGAATGTCAGAGAAAACATATCGGTTAGAGACGTTAAATGTTCATGGGGGATTAAAGAAAGATCCGGTAACAGGAGCCAGAGCTGTTCCAATTTATCAATCCAACGCGTATGTTTTTGAGAATGCTGACCACGCAGCTAATTTATTTGCGTTAAAAGAAGAAGGGTATATTTATTCTCGAATTCATAACCCTACGGTTACTGTTTTTGAAGAGAGAGTAGCTTCTTTAGAGGGAGGGGTTGGAGCATTAGCTGTTGCTAGTGGGATGGCAGCTATTACTCTAGCAATATTAAATATTGCCAATGCAGGAGATGAAATTGTTGCATCCTCTTCTTTGTATGGAGGAACGTACAATTTATTTGCCACGACGTTACCGAAATATGGGATAAAAACAATTTTTGTTGACCAGTCTGATCCAGAGCATTTTCAGAATGCAATCACATCGAAGACAAAAGCGATATTTGCAGAAACGATTGGAAATCCTTCATTGCAAGTTCTCGATATTAAAAAAGTAGCAGACATTGCTCATGATGCAGGCATTCCTCTAATTGTTGATAACACGTTTGCAACTCCTTATTTATGTCAACCAATCAATCATGGAGCGGATATTGTTGTACACTCGGCTACAAAATGGTTGCTCGGAAATGGTACGACATTAGGAGGAATCATTGTTGACGGTGGTACTTTTGATTGGAATTCACCGAAATTCCCAGGCTTCACAACACCTGACCCTAGTTATCATAATCTTGTATATGCAGAAGCGGTCGGGCATATCGCTTTCATTGTAAAAGCGCGTGTTCAATTACTACGTGATTTAGGGCCAGCGATGAGTTCGCTTAATGCGTTTCAATTTAACTTAGGGTTAGAAACTCTTCATGTTCGAATGAAGGAACATATTGAAAATACGAGGAAGGTCGTACAGTACTTAAAACAACATCCTGCTGTTGATTGGGTGTTATATCCAGAATTAGAAGATCATCCTGCCTATGCGTTATGCGAACGGTATTTACCAAAAGGAGCAGGAGCTGTCGTCGTTTTCGGAATTAAAGGCGGTCGAGAAGCCGGTCGGACGCTTATTGATAAAGTTGAATTATGGTCCCACGTAGCAAACGTAGGAGATGCGAAAAGTTTGATCATCCATCCTGCGAGTACTACTCACCAGCAATTAAATCAAGACGAATTAAAAGAAGCGGGGGTTACGGAGGACTTGATTCGTTTGTCAGTCGGAATTGAGCATATTGATGATTTACTCGATGATTTAGAACAAGCAATAGGTAAAGCTACTGGTCAATTGTCTCAACGTTCTAAAACGGTAACGACTTAACACGTTAATTGTTTAAAAAAGTAATTGACAGAAAAATAAGAAGATGCTAGAATCAGAATCAGTTATTTAACCAATACAATTAAATAGTGAACTGTTTCTCTTATCCAGAGAGGTGGAGGGAAGTGCCCTATGAAACCCGGCAACCGTCAACGACAGTTGAAATGGTGCCAATTCACGCAAAGCGATAGCTTTGAAAGATGAGAGAAAGGTTTTTTATACGTTATATATAAAGCCTTTCTGTTCATCGCAGAAAGGCTTTTTTCATTGTTAAGATGCTTTTGATTACTTTCAAGAATGGATGCTTGGAAACGGAGCATGTAATAACGTAAAAACATAATGCCAGTAAACATCTTAGAAAGCAGGTGGAAGATTGATTTCGTTAAAAAATGTATCAAAGATTTATTCTTCGAGTAATGGAGATGTAACAGCAGTCGATCAAGTGAATTTAACAATCAAAAAAGGCGAAATATTCGGAATCATCGGATATAGTGGTGCTGGGAAAAGCTCATTGATTCGCTTGTTAAATGGACTTGAGAAACCGACATCCGGTTCAGTCGAAGTAGTGGGGAATCGAATCGACGAGATAAAAGGAGAAGCGTTGCGAAAAGCAAGACAAGAAATTAGCATGATCTTTCAGCATTTCAATCTTTTATGGTCTCGAACCGTTCGCGATAATATCGCATTTCCACTGGAAATAGCAGGTATTCCAAAAAAGGAACGGTTAAAAAGGGTGGATGAATTAATCAAGCTTGTTGGTCTTGAAGGACGAGAGAATGCGTATCCTTCCCAGCTAAGTGGAGGGCAAAAGCAACGTGTTGGAATTGCAAGAGCTCTTGCTAATAATCCGAAAGTCCTTCTTTGCGATGAGGCGACATCAGCTCTAGACCCTCAAACGACGGATTCGATTTTAGATTTATTAGTGGATATTAATCGTCGATTAGGTTTGACCATTGTTTTAATTACACATGAGATGCATGTCATACGAAAAATCTGTCATAGAGTGGCAGTTATGGAACGCGGTAAAGTGGTGGAAGAAGGAGAAGTACTAAACGTTTTCCAAGAGCCAAAACAACCGATAACGAAACGGTTCGTTCAACAAGTGACAGAACCAGAAGAAACGCTGGAGACGATTGAGCACTTGCTCACACACTACAAAGAAGGAAAAGTAGTGAAATTAACGTTTATTGGCGAGTCTGCTGAACAGCCTATCATTACTCAGTTAATGAAACAATTTGATCTTACGGTAAACATCTTACAAGGAAAGATTTCACAAACTCAGCGCGGGGCTTATGGAACGCTATTTATTCATTTAAATGGGAGTGACAACATTGTTCAAGAGGCGATCGACTATTTACAACGTGAAAAAGTGAATGCGGAGGTGATCGCTCATGCTTCATGAATGGTTTCCAAACGTAAAATGGGAAAAAATATGGGACGCTACATTTGAAACCCTATATATGACGGCAATCTCAGTCATTGCCACATTTATTCTTGGAATTGCATTAGGTCTTTTATTATTCCTTACTTCTAAAGGGAACATTTGGGAAAATCGCATGGTGAATCAAGTTGTAGCGTCTTTGGTGAATATTTTTCGTTCTATTCCTTTTATCATTTTAATTATCTTACTCATTCCGTTCACCAAAATCGTGGTTGGAACAATATTGGGGGCAAATGCAGCTCTTCCGGCATTAATTATTGGGGCCGCTCCTTTCTACGGCCGAATGGTTGAGATTGCGTTAAGAGAAATTGATAAAGGGGTTATTGAAGCCGCTAAATCAATGGGGGCGAAAACGACAACTATCATTTTTAAAGTATTGTTACCAGAATCGATGCCCGCCCTTGTTTCCGGCATAACGGTTACAGCGATCGCTCTCGTAGGTTATACAGCTATGGCGGGGGTTGTAGGTGCTGGTGGTTTAGGGAATTTAGCTTATTTAGAAGGGTTCCAACGAAATAATAATGATGTAACACTCATTGCGACCATATTAATTTTACTTATCGTCTTTATTATTCAATTTTTAGGAGATAAATTAACCAATTTATTAGATAAACGTTAGGAGGAAAACAACATGAAAAAGCTATTACTAACAGGAGTTCTTACAGTTACAACTGCATTCACTGTTGCTTGCGGTGGTGGAGAGTCGAGTGAAGGTGAAAGCAAGGTTATTAAGGTAGGAGCATCACCAATTCCACATACGGAGATTTTAGAAGAAGCGAAATCGTTATTGGAAGAAAAAGGGTATGAGTTACAAATTGAAGAATTTACAGATTATGTTCTCCCAAATACAGCTTTATCCGAAAAAGATATTGATGCTAACTATTTTCAGCATGAACCTTATTTAAAATCTCAAATTGCTGATCACGGCTATGATTTTGAAAGCGTAGGCGGAGTTCATATTGAACCAATTGGGGTATATTCCAAAAGATACGATTCATTAGAGGAATTACCTGAAGGGGCAACTATTATTATGAGCAGCTCTGTTGCTGACCATGGACGTATGCTTTCCATGTTAGAAGAAAAAGGTCTTATTACGCTAAAGGACGGAATTGAAAAAACGGAAGCAACGATTGATGATATTGCTGAGAATCCGAAAAATCTACAGTTCAAAGCAGATATTGAAGCTCCATTTTTAACGAAAGCGTATGAAAATGATGAAGCTGATGCTATTTTAATTAATGGAAACTTAGCTCTTGAAGCTGACCTTGATCCATCGGTTGATTCCATTGCCCTAGAATCACCAGAAAACAATCCGTATGTGAACCTTATTGTTGTTCGTAGTGAAGACAAAGATTCTGAGAAAATCCAAGCATTAGTAGAAGTACTTCACTCTGAAGAGATTCAACAATTTATTGAAGAAAACTACAAAGGCTCTGTCATTCCAGCGAACGAATAAATTACTGAAAAGGTGTAAGAATGCTTAAGACTTCTTACACCTTTTTTATTTATTCTTGAAGGTAGTCGTATATTATCAAAAATTCATCCCATACTAACGTTGAAATTCTAATAATGGGGTGATAGTGTGCACGAGCAAAGTCGTACGTTTACAGAACAAGCTTTATATGACTACAAAGAAGGTCTAGGAACATTTATGAAAAAGATGCCAGATTTAGCGAGGCATTATAATGAATTTACTGAAGCATGTTTTAAAGAGGGAGCACTTTCGCAAAAGGAAAAACAACTCATCGCCCTCGGGATTAGTATGGTTCTTCAAGATGAGTATTGTATGATCTACCATACGAAAGGGTGCGTCGATCATCAATGTACGGAGCAAGAAATTTTTGAAGCAGCAGGAGTAGCATCTGCTTTTGGCGGAGGCGCAGCAATGAGTCAAGCCGTTACGCTAGTCCAAGATTGTATCGCGGACTTAAGAGATTCAAATCCGTTACAATAACGAGGAAAAAAGAGTATTTGGCTGAATTTGTAAAAGAAAAGAATCTGTTTGAGCACCACTCTATATCTTTACGTGTCATCCCTTATTTTACGGAACCCTCCCATTTGTGGAAGACTTCCTATGTTTGGTAAGCTTTTAATTGTTCAAACGAAAAAAACAATTGAAGGGATGATTCGTTATTTATACAAGTCAAGAGTTGCTTGACCTGAATGTAACGTCTGAAATGGAAAAGTCGATGCATCAATTTCATGGGATGGGGTATGCAGAATATAGCCGTAAGCATAAAAAGCGTTTGGAAGTGGAAAAACAACGTGAAAAAGAGTATGTAATAAGTCAGCATGTTGTGGGCTCCATTGAACGGAAGCTTCATTCTCCTCCAGTAGATGAACATAGATTGTCGAAACGAATGTAAGAAAAACAACGATGGTTAAACATATATGAAATTGAGGAAAGAGCTAGTCAAATAGACTGGCTCTTTCCTTATTAATTACACTTCTTTTTATGCGAAAAAGGATAAGATTGCTTTCGAAAATGATGTTGCTAACTTAGCAAACAACATTTTTTACAGAGGCTCTTTTCTCAACATAGATGAAAAGGAAGATTTTATTCGTGTATAATCGCATTCATTTAGATATTTTGTTGAATTTTTGTTAAGATGGTAGTGGCTCTTTTTCATCAAATTGATTTAAAATAGTTCAAATGGAAACAATTGAAGTTGTGATAAGAGTTGTATTCACATTCTATTTACTATAAAATTAGAATGAGAATAAATTGAGAATTAATGTATGAAAATTATGTTTAAATAAATGGAGGTATATTCATGGCAGGTTCTACGTTAACGATTAAGGACTTACACGTTTCAGTGGAAGGCAAAGAAATCTTAAAGGGTGTAAACCTTGAGATTAAAGGTGGAGAAATCCATGCAATCATGGGACCAAACGGAACTGGTAAATCAACGTTATCTTCCGCAATCATGGGTCATCCAAAATACGAGATTACAAAGGGAAGCATTACACTTGATGGTGAAGATGTTTTAGAAATGGACGTGGATGAAAGAGCACGTGCAGGTCTTTTCTTAGCAATGCAATATCCGAGTGAAATTTCTGGTGTAACAAACGCAGACTTCTTGCGTTCAGCTATCAACGCTCGTCGTGAAGAAGGAAACGAGATTTCTTTAATGAAGTTCATCCGTAAAATGGACGAGAAAATGGACTTCTTAGAAATGGATCAAGATATGGCACAACGTTATTTAAATGAAGGATTCTCTGGCGGTGAGAAAAAACGTAACGAAATTCTTCAGTTAATGATGCTTGAGCCAAAAGTGGCAATCTTAGACGAAATCGACTCTGGTCTTGATATTGACGCGTTAAAAGTTGTCTCTAAAGGAATTAACGAAATGCGCAGCTCTGAATTTGGTTGCTTAATTATTACACACTATCAAAGACTTCTTAACTACATCACACCGGATTATGTACATGTTATGATGCAAGGTAAAGTAGTGAAATCTGGTGGAGCTGAATTAGCACAACGTCTTGAGGCTGAAGGTTACGACTGGATCAAGAAAGAATTAGGTATTGAAGACGAAACTGTAGGGCAAGAAGCGTAAGCGTTAGGGGGATGAAAATGACAGTTGATACGAAACTACCATTCGATCAAGAATACATTTTAAACTACTCCAAAGAGCTCGGTGAACCAGAATGGCTTAAAGAGCTTCGTGTACTTGCTCTTCAAAAAGCAGCAGAATTACCGATGCCAAAGCCAGATAAAACGAAAATCGATAAGTGGAACTTTACGCAATTTAAAGATCATGCAGTTGCGGGAACTACACTTACTGACTTAAACGAGCTTCCGGAAGAAGTTAAAACGTTAATTGACTTAGATGCAACAGATCAAAACTTATATATCCAACGTAATAACACTCCTGCCTTTGCTTCTTTATCAGAAGAATTAAAAGAGCAAGGGGTTATTTTCACAGATATTCACACAGCAGCACGTGAACATAGTGAGTTGCTTCAAAAGTATTTCATGAAAGACGGTGTAAAAGTTGATGAGCACCGTTTAACAGCATTACATGCAGCTTACTTAAACGGTGGGGTTTTCGTATACGTACCGAAAAACGTAGAAGTGAAAACACCTCTTCAAGCTGTATTTGTGCATGACAATAAAGATGCGAACCTATTCAACCATGTCTTAGTAGTTGCTGAAGACAATAGTTCTGTAACATATGTAGAAAACTACATCTCAACGACAGAAGTAGAAGAAGCAGTCTTCAACCTCGTAACGGAAGTGATTGCCGGTACGAATGCAAAAGTAAGCTACGGTGCAGTTGATAACTTAGCGAAAAACATTACAACATATGTGAACCGCCGTGGTGTAGCAGGTCGCGATGCTCGTATTGAGTGGGCTTTAGGTTTAATGAACGATGGTAATACAATTTCAGAAAATGTCACAAACTTAATGGGAGACGGATCTTTTGGTGACACGAAAACAGTAGTAGTTGGTCGTGGTAACCAGAAGCAAAACTTCACTACGAAGGTTGTTCACTTCGGTAAACATTCTGAAGGTTATATCTTAAAACACGGTGTAATGAAAGATGAAGCATCATCTATCTTTAACGGAATTGGAAAGATTGAACATGGTGCGTCTAAATCGAATGCAGAACAGGAGTCTCGTGTCTTAATGTTAAGCGAGAAAGCACGTGGAGATGCGAACCCTATCCTTCTGATTGATGAAGATGATGTAACGGCAGGTCACGCAGCTTCGGTTGGACGTGTAGATCCTATGCAGCTCTATTACTTAATGAGTCGCGGTATTCCAAAGCGTGAGGCAGAGCGTCTAATCATCCACGGATTCTTAGCGCCAGTTGTGAATAACATGCCGATTGAAGGTGTGAAAAACCAATTGATTGAGGTTATCGAAAGGAAAGTACGATAATGAATATCCAAGATATTCGTCAGCAATTTCCGATTTTAGATCAAAAGGTAAACGGTCATGACTTGGTTTATTTAGACAGTGCAGCGACTTCTCAAAAGCCGCTGCCTGTTATTGAAGCAATTTCGAATTACTACCGTGAATATAACTCTAATGTTCACCGCGGAGTTCATACTTTAGGAACAAAAGCGACAGATGGTTACGAAAATGCTCGTGAAAGAGTGCGTCAATTTATTCATGCCAAGTCGACGGAAGAAATTATTTTCACTCGTGGAACGACTACGGCATTAAATATTGTAGCTGCAAGCTATGGACGTGCAAACCTTCAAGAAGGTGACGAAATTGTCATTAGCTATATGGAGCATCATGCAAACATTATTCCGTGGCAGCAAGTGGCAAAAGAGACGGGAGCGACTTTGAAATATGTTCCACTTCAAGAGGATGGAACCATCGCTCTAGCTGATTTAGAAGCGACAGTCACAGATCGGACGAAAATCGTTTCTCTTGCATTAGTGTCCAATGTACTTGGAACGATTAACCCGATTAAACAATTTGCGTCCGTTGCTCATAAGCATGGTGCCATCATGGTTGTGGACGCTGCCCAAGGTGCCCCGCATATGAAGGTTGATGTTCAAGACTTAGACTGCGACTTTTTAGCTTTCTCTGGTCATAAAATGTGTGCACCAACTGGTATCGGCGTATTATATGGGAAGAAAGAGCTATTAGAAAACATGGAGCCTGTTGAAACAGGAGGCGAAATGATTGATTTTGTCGGTCTGTATGAATCTACATGGAAAGAGCTTCCTTGGAAATTCGAAGCGGGTACGCCGATTATTGCAGGTGCTATCGGTTTAGCAGCGGCAATTGATTTCTTAGAGGAAATCGGCCTTGACGAAATTGAAAAATATGAACATAAATTAGCAAGCTATGCTTTAGAGGTCCTCTCTGAAATTGACGGTATCTCAATTTATGGACCGAAGGAAAGAGCAGGTCTTGTTACGTTTAACTTAGAAGATGTACATCCACATGATGTGGCAACGGTATTAGATGCAGAGGGAATTGCCGTTCGCGCAGGTCATCACTGTGCCCAACCGTTAATGAAATGGTTAAACGTTTCGGCAACAGCTAGAGCAAGCTTCTATTTGTATAACACAGAAGAAGAAATTGATAAATTGGCAAAAGCCTTACAAAAGACAAAGGAGTATTTCGGAAATGTCATTTAGTAACCTTGACACATTGTATCGTCAAGTGATTATGGATCACTATAAAAACCCTCGTAACAAGGGAAGCTTGGAAGATAGTGTGACAGTTGACATGAATAACCCAACTTGCGGTGATCGTATTCATTTGACGATGAAAATTGAAGACGGTGTTGTAGTGGACGCAAAGTTTGAGGGTGAAGGATGTTCCATTTCCATGTCATCGGCTTCTATGATGACGGATGCCATTAAAGGTCAGTCAGTCGAGACGGCTTTGAAGCTTTCTAAAATCTTTTCCGAAATGATGCAAGGAAATGATTATGATGATGACATCGATTTAGGAGATATTGAGGCCCTTCAAGGTGTAGCGAAATTTCCAGCACGTATTAAGTGTGCGACATTAGCTTGGAAAGCGATGGAGAAGGGTGTTCAAGCAGAAGACAAGTAAGGCCAAAACGTAAATGGATTGGAGTGACAATACATGGCAAAGAATATGCCTGAAATCGGCGATTACAAGTACGGCTTCGCCGATAAAGACGTTTCCATTTTCCGTTCAAAACGTGGATTAACAAAGGAAATCGTTGAAGAAATTTCAAAAATGAAAAACGAGCCTGAGTGGATGTTAAAGTTCCGCCTAAAGTCGTTAGAGCATTTCTATAATATGCCGATGCCTCAATGGGGCGGAGATTTGAACTCTTTAGACTTTGATGAAATTACGTACTACGTAAAGCCATCTGAAAAGTCTGAGCGCTCTTGGGATGAAGTACCTGATGAAATTAAACAAACGTTTGATAAGCTTGGTATTCCTGAAGCGGAACAAAAATATTTAGCGGGTGTTTCGGCTCAGTACGAATCTGAAGTAGTATACCACAACATGAAAGAAGATTTAGAAGAGCTAGGAATTGTCTTTAAAGATACGGATAGTGCATTAAGAGAAAATGAAGATATTTTCCGTGAACACTGGGCGACAGTTGTTCCTCCGACAGACAACAAATTTGCAGCATTAAACTCAGCTGTATGGTCTGGTGGATCGTTCATTTATGTTCCGAAAGGTGTAAAAGTAGACACACCTCTTCAAGCGTATTTCCGTATCAACTCTGAAAATATGGGACAGTTCGAGCGTACGTTAATTATCGTTGACGAAGGTGCGCACGTACATTATGTAGAAGGATGTACAGCTCCAGTTTATACAACGAACTCATTACACAGTGCGGTTGTTGAGATTGTCATTAAGAAAGACGCTTACTGCCGTTATACAACAATTCAAAACTGGGCAAACAACGTATACAACCTTGTAACAAAGCGTGCGATTTGTGAAGAAAATGCAACGATGGAATGGATTGACGGGAACATCGGTTCTAAATTAACGATGAAATATCCCGCAGTTGTTCTTAAAGGTGAAGGTGCACGTGGAATGACATTATCCATTGCTTTAGCTGGTAAGGGACAACACCAAGATGCAGGAGCGAAAATGATTCATTTAGCTCCAAACACTTCTTCCACAATTGTATCGAAATCAATTTCGAAGCAAGGTGGTAAAGTAACGTACCGTGGAATCGTTCATTTCGGACGTAAAGCGGACGGCGCTCGTGCAAATATCGAGTGTGACACTTTAATCATGGACAATAAATCAACATCTGATACAATTCCGTACAACGAGATCTTTAATGATAACATTTCATTAGAGCATGAAGCGAAAGTATCAAAAGTATCTGAAGAGCAGTTATTCTATCTCATGAGTCGCGGTATTTCTGAAGAAGAAGCAACAGAAATGATCGTTATGGGCTTCATTGAGCCATTTACAAAAGAACTTCCAATGGAATATGCTGTTGAAATGAACCGTCTCATCAAATTCGAGATGGAAGGTTCAATCGGATAATCGAATATATGATATAACGAAAGCTCACCATTCCCGGTGAGCTTTTTCTTTAATGTAAAATTAAGCTGTAACCGTGAATGTTTTGTTTGATTATATTATGATAAAACATAAGAAGGTTTAGGTTTGTATTTTATCAGTAGAATTGAGGGAGTATGATGATTTATATAGGGGTAACAGGATGGGGAGATCACGATTCACTTTATCCACCTGGTTTATCTCCTGCAGACAAATTAAAGGAATATGCAGCTCATTTTCCCACGGTAGAAGTAGATTCAACTTTTTATGCTATTCAACCTGAGCGGAACGTAAGAAAATGGGTACAGGATACACCGGATTCATTTCAATTTGTCGTAAAAGCTTATCAGGGAATGACAGGACATAGCAGGGGAGTAAATCCTTTTCAAAGTAGAGAAGAGATGTTTGAAGCATTTAAGCGTATGCTTATTCCATTTCAAGAAGCGAATAAACTGGCGATGGTCTTATTTCAGTTCCCACCCTGGTTTTCGTGTAGTCGCGAAAATGTTAGTTATTTACGGTATTGCAAATCTATGATGGGAGACATTACATGTGCTCTTGAATTTCGTGAGCAATCATGGTTTGATGTGAAATATCGAGAACAAACCATTGAATTTATGTTAAAAGAGAAATGGATACATAGCATTTGTGATGAGCCGCAAGCGGGCAAAGGCTCTGTTCCAACTGTTTTGAGAACAACGGATGATGTTATGACGTTAGTTCGATTTCACGGAAGAAATGTGCATGGTTGGACAAAACCGAAAGAGGGGAATTGGCGAGATGTACGCTATTTATATCGCTACAACGATCAAGAATTGTCTGAGTGGAAAGAGAATATAAAATCCCTTCATGAACAGTCACAAAATGTCTTTGTGCTATTCAATAACAACTCAGGCGGCGATGCAGCAGACAATGCCAAACAATTTATTCAATTGCTGGACATTGAATATAAAGATTTGGCACCTAAGCAGCTCGATTTGTTTGATTGGACGGAATGAACAATAAAGGAGATTTGAAATGGACTTTTTGATTTTAATAATAATCGGCTTTCTAGCCGGAACATTAGGCAGTTTGTTAGGGCTTGGTGGAGGAATCATCGTCGTACCCGCCTTATTATTTTTAGCACCATACTTAAGCATTTTAGAAGGAATGTCTCATCAAGTAGCTGTTGGAACGTCTTTAGTGGTGATTATTTTTACCGGTCTATCCTCTACCTTGGCGTATATGAAGTATAAGAAGGTAGATTACAAAAGTGGGTTCGTCCTGTTTATCGGAAGTGGTCCAGGTGCGCTAGTCGGAGCATGGGTAAACAAAAGTTTACAGTCTAATGATTTTAATATTTATTTCGGCTTGTTCATGATTGGATGTGCCATATTACTATTTTTAAATGAACGTTTGAAACCAAAGCAAAAAGAACGAAAAAACGGATTCATTCGAACGTACTATAATGAGGAAGGTCAAAAATTAACTTACGGCTTTCACCCTGTATTTGGGGGTGTTATCGCTTTTGGGGTCGGATTTTTATCAGGTTTATTTGGAATTGGTGGCGGTTCATTAATGGTTCCAGCAATGATTATGCTCTTTTTATTTCCCCCTCATATTGCCGTTGCGACATCCATGTTTATCATCTTCATGTCGTCCATAGTTAGTTCCACTACACATGTAGTACTAGGGAATGTCAATTGGCTGTACGCTTTGGCGCTCGTTCCTGGAGCGTGGTTTGGAGGAAAGTTCGGAGCGCATATCAATCAAAAACTAAAGAGTAAACACATTGTTCAATTGTTACGCATCATTTTAATTATTGTTGGGTTACGTCTTATTTATCAAGGAATGGCTTAAGGAGAGAGAAACGTTGGGACAGACTATTCATATTTATCATACAAACGATTTACATAGTCATTTTGAAATGTGGCCTCAAATATCCTATTACTTAAAGCAGCAAAAAATAAAGCATGATACGAATGGTGAGACATGCCTCCTTTTTGATATAGGCGATCACGTTGATCGCTTTCATCCCATTTCGGAAGCAACTTCTGGAAAAGCGAACATCCAGTTGTTAAACGAACTAAATTACGATGCGGTTACGATTGGGAATAACGAGGGAATAACGTTATCTCATGACCAATTAGATACGTTGTATGATGAGGCAACGTTTCCGGTCATTGTTGCGAACCTTAGGAAAGAAAATGGTGATAGGCCTAAATGGACGAAACCGTATGAAATCATAACTACTGAACAAGGAATAAAAATTGGTGTTATCGGTGTAACGGTGTTTTATGAAACCTTTTATCGAATGCTTGGCTGGTCCATTCTTGACCCGTTCGATTGTATCAAGCAAGTTTTGAAAGAAATTCGTGACTATGTGGATGGCGTCGTTTTGCTTTCTCATCTCGGCCTTTCAGATGATGAGATAGTTGCTCGTAAGTTCCCAGAAATAGATGTTATTATCGGTGGCCACACGCATCATGTACTGCAAAATGGAAAAGTGGTCAATAATACTTTGCTGACAGGTGCAGGAAAGTATGGACAATGGATAGGGCATATTAAAATAACTTTAGGTGAAGGTGAGGAAAACGAGATTCAAGCGGAATTAGTTGACACAAATTTATTGCCTCAAGATAAAGAGGCAAGCCTTCACCTGCAACAGTTAGAAAAAGAAGCGAAATCCGTATTAAATGAACCGGTAGCTCGCTTAACTAAACCTTTAGAGCTCAATTGGTTTAAAGATTCATCGTTTTCACAGCTGCTCGCAAAAGCGGTGAAAGAATGGTGTAATAGTGAAGCATCCATGGTAAATGCGGGAGTTTTACTGGAGTCGTTACCTAAAGGTATCGTGACGAAGGGAGATATTCATCGTATTTGCCCGCATCCAATCAACCCTTGCCTTTTAACTATATCAGGGAATCAGTTAAAAGAAGTTATTTTGCAAGCGAGAACAGACAAAATGGAAAAACTCAAACTAAAAGGTCTTGGATTTAGAGGGAAAGTCATGGGACGCATGATTTTTGATGGTATTGTAGTTGAGGGAAAAAAGCTTGAAGATGGACAATTTCATGTCAGAGAAGTTTATGTTAATGGGGCCCCACTTGATCCTAACCGTACGTATCGAATTGCAACACTAGATATGTTTACATTGGGTCCACTCTACCCTGAGTTAAGTCATTTAAACGAAAAAACGTACTTCATGCCGGAAATGCTTAGGGATATTTTAGAATGGAAATTAAAACAATCTTGATGGTTTTAATCATGGTTAGTTGAGTAGTAATTGAATTGTATCGAATTAATTTTGCCATATAGTCAAAAGGTTGTTTGTTGCCTTCTGGTCATGATTTGATGAAATAGTTAAAGCGAAAGGCCGCCATGCCCTTTACAAGTTCGGGGAGCGTCCGCCTTTTGCATTTAATTAAAACTGAACCAACAATCTTTTAAGAATATTTTTAGAAATTTGGGCATCGGTTACACATCACTCTTTTCGTTCCGTTTCATAAAGTGAAATAGGAAAGGAGAGTTTGCCAAAATGGTTACGATGACCCCAATTATCATCGATCAATTTCAATTTACTGCAGTCACCATCAAGCTTCCAAAAACGAACTTCATGGCAATAATGAACGATAAAGGATATATTATGTGTGGAGCATTAGATGTTGCACTACTAAATGAGAAGCTAAAAGACCGTGGAATTGTTGCAGGTCGCGCTGTCGGTGTTCGAACGCTAGATCAATTACTTGAAGCACCGTTAGAATCTGTTACCTATGAAGCGGAACGTTTAGGAATTGTACCAGGAACGACTGGAAAAGAAGCGTTGCTTAAAATGGTTTAATGTCCCAAAAAATTTTAATTCTTAAGCGTACATCCTCCTTTTCTTGCATACATATAGCAAGGAAAGGGGGATTTGTTTTGTTCAAAACGAGGAAACGTCTTCCTAAGAAAGGGCCGCTCCCTTTCCGATATGTATTTCTATTAACCTTCGTCTTTTTTATGTTTTCAACAGCTGCAGGACTATGGGTCATTAACAAAGGTATTGAGCCAACATTAAAAAGCATTGCAGAAACGGAAACTAGACGTATTGCAACGCTTGTAATCAATAATGCGATTAACAAACATATTAACGATGAAGTTGATCCGGATAAACTTGTAGTCATTGAAAAGGATGAAAACGGAAAAGTTTCGCATTTTGAATTTAATGCGCAAACGGTAAATAAAGTGCAAACGCAAATCACTCAAAAGGTACAACGGAATTTACGGGAGGCCGAAAAAGGAAACATCGACATTTTAGATATACCGGAAATAGATATTAAAAAGGAAGGCGAGCCTGAAGAAGAAGGAATCATTTATTATATCCCACTTGGGCAAGCAACGAACAATGCGTTACTAGGGAATTTAGGGCCAAGAGTCCCTGTTCGTTTTTATGTCATCGGAAGTGTAGATTCCAATGTAGAAAAATCAATTGTTGAATATGGGATTAATAATGCAGTCATTGAAATATCCGTTCATGTAAAGGTAGATGTTCAGGTTGTTATTCCTTTTGCAACTTCCATTACAACAGTAGAGAATACGATTCCAATTGATTATATCGGCGTTCAAGGTGAAGTACCTGACTTTTATAATGGGAGTGGGAATGCAAATCCTTCCATAGAATTACCAGTAGGAGAATAGTTGCAATTCTTCTTTAAGCCTGGTAGAATAGTTTTCGTGTGAAAAATGAATACTTACCTTATCTCACTGATGAGGTAGAGGCGCGGAAAATAAGAGTACGCAATGTGAGGATGACAACGATGAGCATTGTTGAAAGGATTTTTCGCCGAAGCAACTGAAAGATGTCGAGCTTTCTTTTGCTGGGGTTGCCTTGAATAAGGGTAACACTGTCATTATAGGGGTAATACCTATAATGGAGGGCTACTGATCGTGATGGAGGATAACATAATGTTCGCAAACTAGCGAGTGATGATAGTTATTTTCTGTCATTACTCGCTTTTATTTTTTCCTCTTTCTACTGTTATTTTCTCTCTCGTAAGAAGCCCTCCAACGAACAAAATTGGAGGAGGCTTTCATAGATGATTGGTACAATTTTTTCTATTATCCCACCTATTATTGCCATTCTAATGGTTCTGTTAACGAGGAGAGTGTTACTTTCACTTGGAGTCGGAATCATTTCAGCGGCACTCATTATTAACGAATTCTCTTTAGGGGAATCATTCATGACGATTTTCAGAGCGGTTCAAGGAGTTTTCTGGTCAGATGGAGAGGTTAACACTTGGAATGTTTATATTTTACTATTTTTATTGATTTTAGGTGTTATTACTGCACTTATCTCAATTTCTGGCGGAAGCCGTGCTTTTGGTGAGTGGGCGAAAAAGCGTGTAAAAACTCGCGTCGGTGCACAATTAACGGCAGCACTACTTGGAATTATTATTTTTATCGATGATTATTTTAATGCCTTAGCGGTTGGACAAGTAACAAGACCTATTACAGATCGTCAAAAAGTATCTCGTGCTAAATTAGCCTACATTATTGACTCAACATCAGCACCAGTGTGTGTTGTGTCACCAATATCAAGTTGGGGTGCATACATTATTGCGATTATCGGGTCCATTCTTGTGGCACATGAAGTAACAGAATATACTGCGCTGTCTGCGTTCGTATCAATGATTCCAATGAACTTCTACGTATTTAGCGCGTTAATTCTAGTATTTGCTGTTGCTTACTTCAACATTAATATTGGTAGCATGAAGCTACATGAAACACGTGCGGAAACAACGGGTGAAGTTGTAGATCCGAATAAAGAACCGATTGGTGAAGTCAAAGAAGATTTACCAGTTAGTGATAAAGGAACAGTAGGGAACCTTTTATGGCCGATTATTGCTTTAATTGTTGGAACAGTTGGCGCGATGATTTGGACAGGTTTACAAGCGGTCGAAGGGGAAGTAACGATTTTTGCAATCTTTGAGAATACAGATGTTTCCATGTCTTTATTGTATGGGGGAATTTTCGGATTAGTCATAACCCTGATCATCTACTTGTCTAAAGGTATTCAAACAAGCTACTTACCGAAGGGCTTTATCGAAGGAATGAAGTCTATGCTACCAGCTATTTACATTCTGATTTTTGCATGGACTATTGTAGACTTAATTGGCCAATTAGAAACTGGAACGTATTTAGCTGGAATTGTTGAACAGACGGATTTAAATGTATCATACTTACCAGCCATTTTATTCGTACTTTCTGCTTTCATGGCGTTTGCAACGGGTACTTCTTGGGGAACATTCGGAATTATGCTTCCAATCGCTGGAGATTTAACAGCAGCTACTGACATTACGTTAATGCTCCCAGCGTTAGCAGCTGTACTAGGCGGTTCAGTATTAGGTGATCATTGCTCGCCCATTTCAGATACAACCATTCTTTCATCTACAGGTGCAGGAAGCCACCACATTGATCACGTATTAACCCAGTTACCTTACGCGATTATTGGTGGAATCGTTGCAACAATTAGCTTTTTAGTTTTAGGGTTCACAGGAAGCGTTGCTCTTGGATTTATCACAATGCTTATTGTAATGGCGATTGCATTATTTGTTTTAATTCGCCTACGTCCCCGTGCAGTTTAAATGAGAATAGAACTTTCAAAATCATTGATGAAAAGGAGCTGAATGGATTTCAGCTCCTTTTGTTATTGTTACAGAAAGTTTAAGTTATTCTCTTTCCAGTATTTTTGGTGTCTAGCTCCAAAGCGCCATCAGCTCGGGTCGTTTCGGCCCTGCTGTGGCGACGGAAGCTTCCTCCAGGGTCCTCCAGCGCCCTTCGCCTAAGGACTTGCGCTTTGCGCTTTTTCTGTGAAAATAAAAATTACCTATGAGCTGAATGAGCAATCATGATAGGTAGATGGTAGAAAGGAAAACCCGGGGAGAATAAATTTTCATGTCCGGGGTGTGAGTGTAAAATCATGTATGTTTCTTATAGGATCTTTTCTAAAGTCTGTATTCGTATTATTTGGTCATAAAATGAAGTAACACTTCAAGCGTAAGACGGCAACTTTTTGCAGAAGATATAGTTGAACCCCAACAGTACGAAATCTAATTTAAGTGATCGCGTTTATGACAAGGTAAAGGCTAGCGCGGTACATAATCCTTTAAGGCCCCTTTTTTGAAGAAGCTAATTGTTTAGCTGTTTTACTCACTTCAACCTCTTTTTCTTCTTTATCAGTATGAAAAACGATATCCATGACATGTGTGGATACCCCAAACCAATAGTTTTCATTTTTAAAATGGTGTAGTAAGTGACGCTTTTTCAACTTTCGACCAAATAACGTTACCGGTTTGATAGAACGATGGGCGACAAAATGTTTCCATTCATAAATTAGAAGCATAAAAATTAAACCGAATGAAAAGTATAATGTCATATTGAATGATTTAGTAATTAGAAAACAAAAACTACTTAACAAACACAAATTAGGAATGCTATACCATAGCGGTAAAAAAAGAAGTTTTAAGTCGGATGGTTTTTCATGATGTGCATAATGCAATCGATGAAGGAGTTTAAACAAGAAAACATTTTTAGGCGGCTTTAAATGAAAAAGAAACCGATGTGTCCCATATTCGCTTATGATAAAAATCACCATTCCAATTACGATAAAGAGGAGGTGCTCCCACTGAAAATTCACCCATACATATAAAAAATTTACGAACAGGATTATCAATAATATTTGTATATCTTTATAAAAGAAAAACGTAGATAATTCTTTTTTCAACGATACTCCTCCTTCACGTATACTTCCTTCAATATGAATATATTCAGCTGTAGCGTGAAATCTGTCAATTTCGTGCTTTGTATAATTACTTTCTTTTGAAAATAATTTCCTTATAGGGCATGAAGTGAAAAAGAAGGGTTTTAGGAAAAAATTCCCTTAAAAAGGGATAAAAAATTATCATTTTAGAATACTATTGCTATAAAAAATAGTTTTGACATGGGCCAATTGTCCATATATACTTATAACTAGAAATACTAAATAATCTGAAAATAACAAAAGTTCCGATTCTTCCGTTAATATGGATGTTTTTGGAAGTTTAAAGGAGGTCAATTTATGGATAACCGTCCACAATGGGGAACAAGAGCAGGATTTATTTTGGCTGCTGTTGGTTCAGCAGTTGGTTTAGGGAACATTTGGAGATTCCCTGCAACCGCCTATGAAAATGGTGGAGGAGCTTTCTTTTTACCGTACTTATTTGCTTTATTAACAGCTGGTATTCCGATTTTAATTTTAGAGTTTACGATTGGACATAAGTATCGTGGTTCAGCTCCAATGTCGTATTCTAGATTGAATCGAGGGACTGAATGGATTGGTTGGTGGCAAGTAGCTATTTCATTTGTTATTTCCACGTATTACGCCGTGATCATTGCTTGGGCGATGGCTTATGCGGTATTTAGCTTTAATCTAAATTGGGGAGAAGATACAGGAGGATTCTTATTCGGAAATTACTTGAATCTAGCCGAGTCTCCAGGACAAGTTGGAAGTCTAGTACCAAGTGTATTTATTCCATTAGTTATTGTATGGCTTGTAACACTAGGGGTATTAGTAGCAGGAGTTAAAAAAGGAATTGAAGTGGCGAATAAAATCTTTATTCCTGCACTTGTTGTGATGTTCTTAATTATTGTTATTCGCGCTTTAACATTAGAAGGAGCTTTAGCAGGTTTAGATACGTTCTTCAAACCTGATTGGAGTCAAATTGCTAACGGTAAAGTTTGGGTAGCGGCATATGGTCAAATTTTCTTTAGTTTATCTATTGCTTTTGCCATTATGATTACGTACTCTAGTTATTTACCGAAAAAATCTGATATTACGAACAATGCGTTTATTACAGGTTTCAGTAACTCGGCCTTTGAAGTATTAGCAGGTATCGGTGTATTTAGTGCGTTAGGGTTTATGGCGGCGCAACAAGGAGTACCAGTTGAAGAGGTTGTATCTGCAGGTGTTGGGTTAGCATTCGTAGTTTTCCCACAAATCATTAATGAACTTCCGGCATTAAATGGTTTATTCGGATTCTTATTCTTTACATGTTTAGTCTTTGCTGGATTATCTTCTTTGATTTCAATTGTGGAAACTTTCGTAGCTGGTATTCAAGAGAAGTTTAATGTATCTCGTACAAAGTCTGTGTTAATTGGTGGAGGAATTTCCTCACTGATTTCCATCTTATTTGCTACACAAGGTGGATTATACTTCTTAGACGCTGCGGACCACTTTATTAACCAATTTGGTATCGCTTTAGCTGGATTAGTTGAAGTGGTTGTTATTGCATGGGTGCTTCGTGAAGTGAAAAACCTACAGCAACATGCGAACGGTGTATCCGATATTCAATTAGGTGCTTGGTGGGGAATTTGTTTATCCATTATTACACCGCTAGTGTTAGGATATATGATGTTCGATAATTTACGTACGGAATTATCCGAACCGTATGGTGGATATCCAACAGGTTTCTTAATTAGCTATGGTTGGTTAGTAGCGGCCGGCGCAATTATCGTTGGTATTCTGTTCTCCCTTAAGAAAAACGCAAATGCATCGGCAAATAAGGAGGTATCCTAATGAGCACAAGTGCTATTGTGATGATGATTGTTGGGATTGGAGTCATTTGGGGAGGCTTAGCAGCAAGCGTTGTGCATGCTGTGAAAAAAGCTCGTGAAGCGAAGTGAATAAAATAGAAAGCAGCTTGCTTGCGCAGGCTGCTTTTTTTGTTGTTACAGAAAGTTTAAGTTCAATAAAGTGTTAAAGTATTCTCTTTACAGTTTTTTGGTGTCTAGCTCCAAGCGCCATCAGCTATGGTCGCTTCGGCCCTGCTGTGGCGACGGAAGCCTCCTCGCAGGTCCTCCAGCGCCCTTCGGCGATAGGCGGCGCTTTGCGCTTTTCTTATATGAGCGGATTTTCTGCCTGTATAGTTCGTAACGGCTGATAATGGTGCATTGAGGATAGAGGGTAGATGAAGGCATTTACGTGTTATTGAATTGGTTTTGGCTAATGTAGCATGCTTAGTAGCGTTGTTTTAACCAAACAGCATCTGTATCGAAAGCAGACTGTGAACCGTAAAAAAACAACATCCTCAATCTGGAGGATGTTGCTTTTATCTGCATTACTTTTTCTTTTGACGTTCTTGTCTTTCCCATAATCGAAGGTGTGGATATGGATCAAATGACCATTCAGTTCGACCGTTATCTTTATACATCCCGTAGTGAAGATGAGGTGGGAATTTTCCAGAAGTTCCAGGTGGACCATAACCAGAGCTTCCGACAGAACCAATTAATTGACCAGGTTCAACGATTTGTCCAACGTGCAATCCTTCTGCAAACCCATTTAAATGAGCGAAATAGTGATACGTATTGTTAATATCTCGAATGCCGATTCTCCACCCACCATAACGGTTCCAACCCTTCATTTCAATAATTCCATATCCTGTTGCTCGCACTGGGACCCCGTAGCTGGCGAATATATCGGTTCCTTCGTGAATTCTTCTTCCCCCCCATCCTCTAGCATCTCCCCATGTGCTTCGATAACTATAGTTTGCATGAAGGGGTACAGGAAACGCGTGATTTTGCAAATCGATTCTTCCGAAGTGTTTAAATAGCTTCATGTGCCCAGTTATTATTCCTACGGATTTATCTCGGTGATAATAGTTCCAGAGGGCAATCTTAATGTTTTCCATATCATTCCCATACGATTGTATGAATTGTGCAATAGTGTAGAGTTTGTCTTCATCGTTTTCTTGATCAGCTAGCCCATCTCCGTTTCCGTCTTTTCCAATACCCCCAAACAACTCTATGCTGATAGGGTTTTGATCGTGAATGTTTGGGTTAGCAGCACCCGACCACTTTTCAGGTGGGACATATATTCCAATTACTCCTTCTTCACGAGGAATATCTCTTCGTGCACGACGAACGTTACGTTCGTATTGATCAATGGCTGCGAATACATACCACGGTATTTGAGAAACGGCCTCTACTTTTTTATATAAACTTAATCGCTCTTTCATTAGCTTCTCTTCATCCGTTATTTTTGTTGTTGCATGGATGGATGAAGCAAAACAGGTAAACAGTAAGATAAAAGCTATAATGAATTTGGTCACAATTTGTTTTTCTCCTTTCCGATTAGGTCATATCATTAGTTTGGTGTAAGGAGTCCGTATCATTAATAGAAAATGTTAGAAATTTAGCAAAATCCTTTTCCTTGTCCATTGCTCTGCATTATGTTAAATTGACTATAGCTATGTAAATTTCAAGCCTAACGAAAAGGATCGTTTTTGAAAACGTTCACTAATTACATACTGGAGTGATCACCTATGGCAAAAAAAGAAGAATATCTACGCAAGCCTGAGTGGCTTAAAATAAAGCTGAATACGAACGAGAATTATACCGGCCTAAAAAAATTAATGCGTGAAAATAAACTTCACACCGTTTGTGAAGAAGCCAAATGCCCGAATATTCATGAATGCTGGGCGGTAAGACGTACAGCAACGTTCATGATTTTAGGTGGTGTTTGTACGCGTGCGTGTCGTTTCTGTGCCGTTAAAACAGGGCTCCCAACGGAGTTAGATTGGCAAGAACCAGAACGCGTGGCAGAGTCTGTTCGAATTATGAATCTTAAACATGCGGTGATTACAGCGGTTGCACGTGATGATTTAAAAGACGGGGGAGCAGCTGTTTTCGCAGAAACCGTTCGTGCGGTTCGTAAGAAGAACCCATTTACGACGATCGAGGTTCTACCTTCTGATATGGGTGGCGTTTACGAAAACTTGAAAACGTTAATGGATGCTCGTCCGGATATTTTAAACCATAACATTGAAACAGTGCGTCGCTTAACACCAAGAGTTCGTGCTCGTGCAACGTATGAGCGTTCATTAGAATTTTTACGTCGTGCAAAAGAGATGCAACCAGATATACCGACAAAATCAAGCTTAATGATTGGTTTAGGTGAGACGAAGGAAGAAATCATTGAAGCAATGGATGATTTACGTGCAAACGATGTCGACATTATGACAATTGGGCAGTACTTACAGCCGACGAAGAAACACTTAAAAGTACAAAAATATTATCATCCAGATGAGTTTGCTGAACTTCGCGAAATTGCGCTAACTAAGGGATTCAGTCATGTTGAAGCTGGTCCTCTTGTCCGTTCATCGTATCACGCGGATGAACAAGTTAATGAAGCCGCGAAACAACGCCAAGCGAAAGCGTAGAAAACAAAACCGGGCAGCTTTTAGAGGCCCGGTTTTTTCTATCCTTTGTGGCTATTTATCGATCTTTCATATCTTTATCCAATTGCTCACTCATTTCGCCGTATCCTTCCCCATTGGCGTTTTCACCTGAGTTTAAAGGACGGCCCTGTGGCGACTTCAGCATTTCTTTAATGACCGTGTCTAGACTACGGTCTGCTCTTAATGCATTAGCATCCATTCGGCTATAAGATTCAAGTTGCTTCATCATGGATGGGTTATCTGTCACATAAACGTGGAAGTATCTTGGTACAACTGAAATCGCTGTCTTCTTTACTTGGTCTGCTGTCTCAAATCGATTTTTTGAATCGGTCGTGTATCCAACTAAAACTTCGTCATCGGTTACAAGTGTGGCGACATCATTAACATTTGGTAATTGAACTGATAGCGTGCTAATAATATCAGCAATCTGTTCACGGTTAATTTCTGGTGTGCGTGTCGAGAGGTTTTCATCACCAGGAATAGGACTCTTTTGATGTCGGACATATCCATAATGGTTATTCGGATTGTCCATACCATTTGCAATGCCATCTTCGTTGTATAACTCACTTCGGTCAGTAACATTGATGGTATTTCTATTTTCTTTATATAATCCATCATCTTGTGCCGTATACTGACACCCTGCGAGTAAGCATGCTCCCACAATAAATGAAATAGACTGTTTCCTCATGAGTCGTTTCCACCTCCTACATTTAGATTCACCAATAAGTGAAAAATGTTGAGAGGCAATTGATGGGGAAATTACATTTGTATATTATTAAATTAGAGATTAGAGAAGGTGAGGTAAGCGTATGATTACCATTCAGAATCAGCAATACGAATTAGTAAAGGAATTTAAAGATGGGTTTGATGAAGAGGCTTTTAAAGCTCGCTACAGCGACATATTGAATAAATACGATTTTATCGTTGGAGATTGGGGATATAATCAATTGCGATTACGAGGCTTTTTTGATGATCAAAATCAAAAAGCCACCTATGACACGAAAATAAGCACCTTAGAGGAATATTTATATGAATATTGTAATTATGGCTGTGCTTACTTTGTGCTAAAGAAAATCAAATGATAAAGAAAAGGTGCCAGAAACCTGTCTGGCAGGTATTCTGAACACCAAATATTACTGATATGGAGGTTGGTCGTCTTTTTTAGGGTCATCATGAATTGGATGACTTCCTGGGTCTTGACGCTGTAAATTTTGATGCAACGATTTATTTTCGTGGTTAAAAGCACTATAATATCGTTGACCTTCCTCCCATGGGGTTGTTTTATTTTCAACTGGCTTATTGCGGTTCCTAGGGGATCCGTAAGGTCCTTCAGGTAAATCCTCTGGGCCTACATAATTGTGCATTGTTTCAACATTCGAAAAGTCGGTGTATTGTTCTCTTTTTTCTTCTCCCATGCATTTCATCCTCTCACATTTTCTGTTTCTGTGTATCTTTCCACAGGAACGTTTCCGTATGCAGAATGAGGATGAACAATATTATCCATTACACAATTTCCATCAAAAATTCCTTCAGTTCTTCGGCCTCTTCCTCATTTAGTTGAAAAGCATGTTCGATATACCCCGGTTCTTTTAAGTCGTCCGAGCCAATGATGGCGAACAAGTTACTTTGTAAATTGAGGACAAGATGTTTTCCGTAGTAGCGGTCAGACTGAATAATGGCTAAGTCAAATCGTTGGCTTTCACCCATAAAGCTAACAAAGCGCGTTTTTGTATCCACCGTATCATCATATAAATAAAAACGTTCAGACATAGCACGATCCTCCTTTTAATCCTTTACTACATGGATTGTACCATAAATTGAGTTCATTGCCTTTTACATGATAGCACTTCTGTCCTTTTGCGATTGAAATAATGATAGCGAGTTATGCTAAAATAATGAAAGAGGGTTTTTACTTACTTTGAAGGGGGATCTCAAAATGTATTTCGTTGACCGGGAGAAAATCGAACAAACATTGCAATACTTAGAAGAATTAGTACAACTATTTGAAAGCCACTCTTTCGAAACGAAACTTGAGAAAATGGCATTGGAACGTATTGTTCAGATGATTATTGAATCAATTTTAGATGTAGGAAATTTAATGATAGATGGATTTATTATGCGAGATCCTGGAAGTTTTGAGGATATTATCGACATTTTAGAAGATGAGACGGTAATCGGTAAGGATGATGCAATAGCTTTGAAAGCAGTCATTCAATATCGAAAAATGCTCGTTCAACACTATTTGCAAGTGAATCATGTAGAAATGGGGCAAGAAGTTAAGAAACATCTAGGGGCTATAACTCGCTATCCACAACAAGTTCGTTCCTACTTAGAAAATGAGCTAGGTCCTGTATCAGCATTTAGACGTTAAGGAAGTGTCCATTTTGAAACAGTATAAAGGCTATTTAATCGATTTAGATGGGACAATGTACCGTGGAAAAGAGAAAATTGAAGAAGCAGGTGCATTTATCCAAAAATTAAAAGAGAAGCAGATACCATATTTATTTGTAACCAATAATTCTTCTCAAACACCTGTTCAAGTAGCGAAAAAATTAAATGAATTTCATATTCCTGCCTCCCAGCCACAAGTGTTTACTACGAGTTTAGCGACGGCAGAATATATTTATCAACGAAAGTCAGATGCATCTATTTACATGATCGGAGAAGAAGGGTTAAGAAGTGCGCTTAGTGATAAAGGGTTTGAGTTTGTTGATGAAAATCCAGATTACGTCGTTGTGGGAATTGATCGCGACATTACATATGAGAAGTTAGCAAAAGCTTGTTTAGCCGTTCGAAATGGAGCAACTTTTATATCGACAAATGGAGATATTGCGATACCTACGGAAAGAGGTTTATTGCCTGGTAATGGCTCATTAACATCAGTCATTTCTGTATCGACACAAGTGAGCCCTATCTTTATTGGAAAACCAGAGTCAATTATTATGGAACAAGCGTTAAAAGTGCTTGAAACGACAAAGGAAGAAACGATTATGGTAGGAGATAATTATGATACCGATATTTTAGCAGGTATTCGTGCAGGGATGGATACACTACTGGTTCATACAGGTGTCACGAAGAAGGAACACCTAAAGAAAAAAGATACACTTCCTACCTATACAATTGATTCTTTGGCTGAATGGTACATATATTGAAGGCAGTATTCGTGTACACATTTTTTGACAACCGTTTTTAGATTGACTATTTAGTATAACGCTCAAGACACTTGAATCCGCACGAAGGAAGTCCAGCTTTCTGCAAGAATGTTGTGTTTTAATTAGTACTAAAAAAACAACAATCATCTTACGCAAAAAGCGCACTAGAAACAGTGCGCTTTTGGTCTCATTTATTCAACATTTGCTGCACGGTGAGCCAGGCGACTTGAAGCAGCAGCTGCAATTGCCCCTACTATATCATCTAAGAATGTATGACATTTACCAGTGCTTTTATCATTTAAATTTTTAAGAATTCCAGGTTTTTGTTTATCGATAAAACCGTAATTCGTAAATCCGATTGAGCCGTATATATTGACAATCGAGAAAGCTAATATTTCATCGACACCATATAACCCTTCATCAGAATGTAGGATTGATTGTAGTGGCTCATCTAATTTATTCTGTTCTGCCAAAATATCAAGTTGAATACCGGTTAAAATGGCATTCTGTACTTCACGCTTTGCAATGACGCGATCAACATTTTCAACACATTCTTCAATGGTTAAGTTTGGATGATACTTTTTTTGTAAGTAATACACTAAATCAGCAATATCTTGTAAAGAAACCCCTCTCTCCTCGAGCCATTTTCGGGCTTTCGATTCCACTTGATCCATTTTTTTCTTCATCTTCTTCACCCAATCTTTTTTATTATTTTATACGCAAATTCGATATTACATGTGTGGAATTTTTAGAATTTTCTATTAATTTTACTATATTTTGCTCATTCTATAAATAGTTTTACCCGTTCTTTTTACAAGTCAATCGTTAGATTCGAAAAACCAACATATATATTATGGAGACTATTCGATTTTGAGAGGAGGAGGACGAGAGTGAAAAAGGTTATAGAGGAACAATACCAACTTTCCGTACTTCAAGTATTTAAACATGGACCGTTTGACGCTTTTCGAACGAGAAGAAGCATTTGTATCATTGTACCAGTGTCTCAATTTGAAGAAGATGAACTGACGGAAATGCATGAAATGTCCATCCATTTATTAAGAGAAAAGGAACGGAATATCGCGATGTTTCGGCAAACAAAGGATGGACATTTACGTTTTGAGTATGAAAATGGTTATTATACGATTTTTCAAATTCCGTTTTATAATCCCGATCAACGAGAAACGATTACTGGAAGAAGTTTAGCTATGTTTCATCAGCGAGGTCGAACGTTTTCGTATCCAGTTACAAGAGCGAATCGAATTGGAAAATGGAAAGAGCTCTGGGAAAAAAGGTTGGATCAATTAGAGATGTTTTGGCGTGGAAAAACATATACAAAGCCATTAGATTCTTTTGATCAACATTTTATTGAGTCGTTTCCCTATTTTGTTGGTTTATGTGAAAATGCCATTCAATATTTGGTTGATACAGAACTAGATGGTGATCCTTATCCAGTTGATTCTGCCACGATATGTCATAATCGTTTTCACCAAAATTTGTATGATGAGTCTCGTTGCAAACTCCCGACTGAGTGGGTGTACGATCATGCTTCCCGTGATATTGCTGAATATATTCGCCATGGCTTCTTCTCAGAAGATCGAAGTATAGATGGAGTTTTCTTAGAGGAATATGACCGCACGACCCCGTTATCGCCATTTTTTTGGCGACTATTGTACAGTCGACTATTATTTCCTGTTCATTATTTTGAGTGCATCGAAAATTATTACTTATCCCAAAGTGAGGATCAGAAATTAGCTTATGAAGAGAAACTTCAGTCCATATTAAGAAAAACAGATGATTATGAACAATTGCTTCTTACGTATTCATCAGGTCTTTTTATGAGGTCTCGAAAGGTCAAGATTCCAACAATCCAATGGCTCACAAAATTTTGACTATTTCTGATATGATGTAAGAGATGTAGCTTATTTGTACGAGGAGTGATGGATGTGACGAAGCCAAAAATATTTATTTCCCGTAAACTAAGAGAAGATTTAATTTTGCCCTTATATGATATTGCTCACGTTGAAATGTGGGATCACGAAGAGAAGCCTTGTCCTCGAGACCTACTATTAAAACAGGCAGAGGATTGTGATGCGTTATTAACAATGTTATCCGATCAAATTGACCGAGAAGTATTTACGAGGCAAAAACGTCTAAAAGTAGTGGCTAATTTAGCAGTCGGATACGATAACATTCAAGTGGAAGAGGCAACGGAACATAACATTGCCATCTGTAATACTCCGGAAGTTTTAACGGAGACAACGGCTGATTTAACTTTTGGATTACTGATGGCAACAGCTAGGAGAATTGTTGAGGCAGCTGAATTTGTTAAAGAAGGTAAGTGGACAGGATGGTCGCCGTTTTTGCTAGCCGGTGCTGATATTCATCATAAAACAATTGGAATTGTCGGAATGGGGAGTATAGGAGAAGCGGTTGCCCGACGAGCAAAAGGGTTCTCCATGGAAGTACTCTATCATAACCGTTCGAGAAAAGAAGAAGCTGAAAAAGAGTTAGGAGCAACATATTGTTCATTTGATGAATTGTTAGCGCATTCTGACTTTGTAGTCTGTTTGACCCCATTAACAGAAGAAACAAAACATTTGTTTAATCAAGAGGCGTTTCGAAAAATGAAGAAATCTGCTATTTTTATAAATGCAGCTAGAGGTGCAGTAGTAGATGAAGAGGCTTTATATGAAGCGCTTGAGAAAAAAGAAATTCAAGCAGCCGGACTGGATGTATTTACGAAAGAGCCAATTGAGTCGACGCATCCGTTTCTATCATTGCCAAATGTCGTCTGTATCCCACATATCGGAAGTGCATCTATTGAAACCCGAGAAGAAATGGTACGCCTTTGTGTAGACAATATTATTCGAGTTCTATCTCATAAGGAACCCAAAACATTAGTAAATAAAAAATGGTTGCAAACCAATGCGTAAAAGTACCGAAATCTAAACATAAGGAGCCAAATGGCTCTTTTTTATTGTTACAGAAAGTTTAACTTCAATAAAGTGTTAAAGTATTCTCTTTACCGTTTTTTTGGTGTCTAGCTCCAAGCGTCATCAGCCCGGGTCGCTTCGGCCCTGCTGTGGCGACGGAAGCCTCCTCGCAGGTCCTCCAGCGCCCTTCGCCTAAGGACTTGCGCTTTTTCTGTGAAAATAAAAATTACCTATGAGCTGAATAATCGATCATGATAGGTAGATGGTAGAAAGAAAAAACCCCGGGGAGAATAAATTTTCATGTCCGGGGTGTGAGTGTAAAATCATGTATGTTTCTTATTATAGAAATGTTTCGTAAAAGCGGGTGTCATGAAATCATTAACACTTAAACCGTAGTTAAAACAAAAAAAGCTCAATTGAAAAATGAGAAAAAATGGTTAAAAATATTTTCTTGTCTTTACAACGAAGTAAACGTTTACAATTTAAATAACTGAAAATTCCATCTTGTAAAATTATTTCATCGAATTTATAATGACTAATAACAATCATTGTTCTTTTGTAGGAGACAAATGTATTCCTAGAGAAAACAATAAAGGAGATGGAGATCAATGGAATCAATTTCGGTAGGTTTATTAGGTTTAGGTACGGTTGGTAGCGGTGTTGTGAAAATTATTGAGGATCATCAAGATAAGTTAATGCATATTGTCGGCTGTCCTGTACATATCAAAAAGGTGGCTGTTCAAGATAAACAAAAGCAAAGACAAGTAGATGTGCATCCAGATCGATTAACAACTAATCCTGCAGATGTAATCGAAGACCCCGAAATCGATGTCATCATTGAAGTCATGGGGGGGATTGAACGAACGAAGGAATATTTGTTTGAAGCACTGAAACGCAAAAAGCATGTTGTAACAGCGAATAAAGATTTAATGGCTGTTTATGGTACAGAACTACTGAAAACAGCAACAGAGAATGGCTGTGACCTATTTTATGAAGCGAGTGTGGCCGGAGGAATTCCAATTTTACGTTCGTTAGTCGATGGCTTAGCCTCTGATCGAATTACGAAGATGATGGGAATTGTCAATGGTACAACAAACTTCATTTTAACAAAAATGACGAAATATAATAGCGCTTATGAAGAAGTATTAAAAGAAGCACAAGCGTTAGGGTATGCTGAAGCAGATCCAACTGCGGATGTTGAAGGACTTGACGCAGCAAGGAAAATGGCAATTTTAGCACGACTTGGATTTTCGATGGAAGTGGATTTAGAGGATGTCTCCGTAAAAGGAATTTCCAGTGTTACAGAAGAAGATATTAATTACAGTAAACGCTTAGGCTATACGATGAAATTAATTGGTATTGCAGACAGAACGGATGAAAAAGTCGAAGTGAGCGTCCAGCCTACATTATTACCAGACAGTCATCCACTTGCTTCTGTTCATGACGAATTCAATGCAGTTTACGTATACGGTGAGGCTGTTGGTGAGACGATGTTTTACGGTCCAGGGGCCGGAAGTTTACCGACAGCAACTGCGGTTGTTTCCGATTTAGTTGGGGTATTAAAGAATATGAGACTAGAAGTAAACGGAAGAAGCGCTGTTTCTCCTCAATTTGAGAAACAAATAAAGACTCCAGAAGAGATTTTTGCTCAATATTTCTTGCGAATCCATGTACGAGATGAAGTTGGCGCATTTTCACAAATTACATCTTTATTCTCAAATCGCGGTGTAAGCTTCGAGAAAATTTTACAGCTCCCGTTGAAAAAAGATGGATTAGCTGAGATTGTCATTGTGACTCATAAAGGTTCTAAAAAAGATTTCCAAGAGATTTTATCTCAACTATCTGAGCTGTCTGTCGTTAAAGAAGTTAAAAGTACGTATCGTGTAGAAGGGAACGGTTTAGGATGAGAAGATGGGAAGGGTTAATCAAGCAATATGAAAACTATTTACCTGTCACCGAACATACACCAAGGTTAACATTAAATGAGGGGAATACACCCCTTATTTATTTAGATAAGTTATCTGAGCAATTGGGGATTGAATTGTACGTGAAAACAGAGGGGGCGAACCCGACTGGCTCCTTTAAAGATCGCGGAATGGTGATGGCAGTGGCAAAGGCAAAAGAAGAAGGAAGTACAACGATTATGTGTGCATCTACAGGGAATACATCAGCTGCTGCTGCAGCTTATGCCGCACGCGCTAATATGCGAAGTATTATTGTCATCCCGAATGGCAAAATCGCTTTTGGAAAGTTAGCACAAGCTGTGATGTATGGGGCGGAAATTTATGCGATAGATGGAAATTTTGACGACGCCTTAAAAATGGTCCGTGAGATTTGTGAAGAAATGCCGATTACCCTCGTGAATTCAGTCAATCCGTACCGAATTGAAGGTCAGAAAACGGCGGCATTTGAAATATGTGATCAATTAGGCACAGCGCCAGATGTGTTAGCGATTCCTGTCGGGAATGCTGGGAATATTACGGCATATTGGAAAGGGTTTAAAGAATATCACGAGCATCATCAAACGGGTTTACCGAAAATGCACGGTTTTGAAGCAGAAGGGGCGGCTGCTATTGTAAAAGGATTTCCTATTGAACAGCCCGAAACGATTGCGACAGCCATTCGCATTGGAAACCCTGCAAGTTGGAAGTTCGCTGAGAACGCAGCGAAGGAATCCAATGGAAAAATCGATTTCGTAACAGATGAAGAAATTATTCAAGCCTATCAGTTAATCGCCAAAACGGAGGGAGTATTTGCAGAACCTGCATCTTGTGCGTCTATTGCTGGAATTCAAAAAGATATTCAAAATGGTCAAATTCAAAAGGGAAGTAAGGTCGTAGCTGTTCTGACAGGAAACGGGTTAAAAGATCCAAACACAGCCATAGATGTTTCATCTATCGAACCCATTGTACTTCCTAATGAGAAGCAAGCCGTGTTAAATCATCTAAAAAGGGTTGTATCGGTATGAAGGATGGGGGAATGTTCGTCATTAAAGTACCAGGAAGTACAGCAAACTTAGGCCCTGGTTTTGATTCAATTGGTCTTGCTTTAAATCGATACTTAACGCTAACGGTTTCATCCTCTGATGAATGGTGTTTTGAACCAACTTCCAAAGAGGTTCAAGAGATTCCAAAGGGAAAAGACAATTTAATTTATTTAGTGGCTAATGAAGTTGCAGAACGTTATAACATGACACTTCCTCCTTGTTATGTAAAAGTTGACAGTGCCATCCCAATGGCTAGGGGATTAGGGAGTAGTGCAGCAGCCATCGTAGCTGGTGTGGAATTAGCGAATCAGCTTTTAAAGTTAAATCTTTCGCAAGAAGACAAAATTAAAATGGCAAGCATGAAAGAGGGTCATCCAGATAACGCCTGTGCCTCATTATTAGGTGGATTGGTTGTTGGGGTTCTCCATAATCAACATACTTTCGTAAATAAGCTAGAGAATGTGGACGTGGATGTGGTAGCGGTCATTCCTCCTTATTATGTATACACAAGTGATTCAAGAGGAGTGTTACCAGCGACATTACCTTATGAGAATGCAATCGAAGGAAGTGCTATTAGTAATGTCGTTGTAGCAAATTTATGCATGAACAATTGGGGAATTGTTGGAGAGCTTATGGAAAAGGATGTATTTCATGAACCTTACCGAGCAAAACTTGTTCCTGAATTGCAAAAGGTTCGTCAATTGGCGAAGGAATTTGGTGCATACGGAACAGTGTTAAGTGGGGCTGGTCCAACTATTTTAAGCTTTGTGCCGAAAGGACTGGGAGAATTTGTTGCTGTAAAGTTAGAAGCCTTTTTTCCTCACTGTGAAGTTTCATCTCTATCAGTTGATTTAAAGGGGGTTGAAGTTGAGCGGCAATTTGTTGGGTGTGAGTAAGGTAAATAAAAAAGTCGGCTAATGCCGACTTTTTTTTTGTTATAGAAAGTTTAAGTTCAATAAAGTGTTAAAGTATTCTTTTTACAGTTTTTTTGGTGTCTAGCTCCAAGCGCCATCAGCTCGGGTCGCTTCGGCTCTGCTGTGGCGACGGAAGCCTCCTCGCGGGTCCTCCAGCGCTCTTCGCCTAAGGACTTGCGCTTTTCTTAATTAAATTAGAATACTTGCTCTACTTCAATTACACCTGGAACCTCTTCAAGTAGTGCACGCTCGATCCCAGCTTTTAATGTAATTGTTGAACTTGGGCAGCTACCGCAAGCTCCTAAAAGGCGAAGCTTAACAATGCCATCTTCTACATCTACTAGCTCACAGTCTCCTCCGTCACGGAGTAAGAACGGGCGTAATTTATCAAGTACTTCTTGTACTTGGTCTTTAATATCCACGTTTGACATTTGAATCGACTCCTTTCCCTACTCTTTATTATATTCAAAAGTTCTCGGAAAATCTAATGAATGAATTTACTTTTATCATTTTATCATACAATCCCCCTTTTCCAAGTGGTTGTTGCATAGAAATTTGAGGGAAAATGACATACAATAAAAAGGACATGGTGACAGGAAAGGGGCAGGGGCGATGAAATCAAAAGTAGAAATTTGCGTATATGGGGCAGAAGTATTATGTCCGAGCTGTGTAAATATGCCATCTTCAAAAGAAACATATGAATGGCTTGATGCAGCATTATCAAGAAAATATCCAAATCAACCATTTAGTATCACATACATTGACATTCATTCACCTCCTAACGAGGTAGAAAAACAACAAATGGCGGAAAAGATATTGAATGATGAATATTTTTATCCGCTCGTAACAATAAACGGTGAAATTGTTGGAGAAGGAAACCCGCGTTTAAAAAATGTTTATGTAGAGATGGAAAAACACGGTTACAAGCCGAAAGAAGAAGCGAATGAATGATGCTCGGTTAGTTTTAACCGAGTTTTTTCAATCGATGAGAAATGAAAGAACCGGAAAACGAGTTGTTTTCCGGTTTTTATCCGTTATGATATTTGTACATCCATAAGACGCCAGACTTTAATAATCGTGGAACACGGCCTGTTAATGCGCGCTCTCCTAAAACACCGAATCCTGCTTTTTTCCCAAGGGAACCTAATACACCTTTTAATTTAAACGGAGGAAACTCTTCCGGAAGTGGTTCATTATTCCAACGTTTTACAAGAACTTGAACAATTTGCTCTGCTTGGGCTTCCGCAAGCTGTGCGCTTGGAGCGTGCGGTAAACTTGCACAATCCCCTACAACAAAAATATGGTCATCTGTTGGTAAGTGATGATGCTTCGTTAAAACGACACGTCCTTGAGCATCCTTTTCCACATCCATCTCTCGAACTACTCGATTAGGTTGAATACCTGCAGTCCAAACGACTACATCACATTCAACAGGTTGATCGTGATTATAAACAATGTTCGGCTCGACTTTTGTGATATTTGCACCGTTAATGACCTCAACACCATGCTCTTCAAACCAATTTTGAACATATTGGCTTAAACGTTCAGGAAAGCTAGATAAAATCACTTTCCCGCGGTCAAAAAGTTTGATTTGAATATCCGAACGGCTTTCTCGTAATTCACTTGCTAGTTCAACACCACTAAGCCCAGCACCAACAATACATACGGTTGCGCCACAACCTAAATTATTTAAAATTTGATATGTTTCTCTTGAACTATCGATTGTTTGTATACTGTATGTATATTGATCAGCTCCAGGGACATTATGATATTTATCTTCACACCCTAATCCAATCACTAAATCGTCGTATGGAATGGATTCCTCATTCTTTAAATGAACAAGCTTTTGCTCGCGATCGATTCCAATTACTTCCCCGAATACCGATTTTAATTGTTCATGTTCTGGAAATGAAACACGAACATGTTGGTCTGAAATCGTTCCCGCAGCAAGCGCATAATATTCCGTTTTTAAGCAGTGGTAAGGGTTCTTATCAATTAATGTAATTTCTACATCACTAGGTAATTGATTTGGTAGAAGCCGATGAAGGATACGCATACCACCGTATCCGCCTCCAAGAAGCACGAGTTTTTTCATTGCGGATTTCCCCTTTTTCCTCTTTTTCCAATAGCCTGTTAAATTACTTGTAAATCTAACGTAGCACTTTCAAAAACGATAAATAGACGTAATATAAATGCCATTAAAAGTATAACGAATTTATGGCTAAATCACAATATTTTTACGGATATTCACAGTAAATGTTGTTGTTCAAATATAAAACTTTATACAATTATGAGGAGTAGATTAGCGAATTAGTATATACTAATTAGTTAAAATTTGAATTATCTAAAAAGTGAGTGGCTTACATATAGAAATGACTGAAAAAGTAATTTTTTTGACGTAATCCATTCAATTAAGGTAAAGTAACGGTGTGGAGGGGAACAAACGTGAAACCAATCATTGAATTTTGCATAAGCAATTTAGCGAACGGGGCTCAAGCAGCTTTAGAAAAGCTTGAAAGAGACCCGAATTTAGATATTGTTGAATATGGTTGTCTAGGTTATTGTGGGAAATGCTTTGAAGGATTATACGCACTTGTTAATGGTGAAGTTGTCATGGGAGAAAATCCTGATCAACTTGTGGATAATATTTATCAATTTTTAGAAGAAAATCCGATGTTCTAAGGGAGTCATACGACTCCCGAATCCTAATCAAATATAGAATAGATACCATGTCGATTGGGAAGATTATTTATGTGTTTTTTGGAATGGTAAAAAAGGGCATAAAAAAATTGTAGACAAACTTCTACATTTCTTGTACGTTTATTATGTTAATAATTTAGTTCTGAGGTGGGTAGAGTAATGAACATTTTATGGGGTCTTTTAGGCATTGCAGTTATTTTTGTAATCGCTTTTATTTTCTCCACAAGCAAGAAGAGTATTAATCTTCGTACAGTTCTTGGTGGATTAGCGATACAGTTACTTTTTGGATTTATTGTATTAAAGTGGGAGGTCGGACGTCAAGCCTTCCAAGCAGTGACGAATGCAGTTCAAAATGTTGTTAACTATGCGAATGCAGGAACGTCATTCTTATTTGGAAGTTTAACAGATCCGACTCAAGCAACAGGTTTTATCTTTGCTTTTAACGTATTAACGTTAATTATTTTCTTCTCTGCGTTAATTTCTGTTTTATACTATTTAGGAATTATGCAATGGGTAATTCGCATCATCGGTGGTGCGTTATCTAAGCTACTAGGTACAAGTAAAGCAGAGTCTATGTCAGCTGCTGCGAATATTTTCGTAGGTCAAACAGAAGCTCCTTTAGTTGTTAAGCCATACATTAAGAGCATGACAAAATCTGAGCTATTTGCTGTTATGACAGGTGGATTAGCATCTGTAGCAGGTTCTGTATTATTCGGTTACGCAGCTTTAGGTGTTCCTTTAGAATATTTATTAGCTGCAAGTTTCATGGCTGCTCCAGCTGGGTTAATCATGGCCAAAATGATGGTTCCAGAAACAGAAAAGCCTGAAACATTAGAAGGATTCAAAATGGAAAGCGATGAAGATGCGGCAAACGTAATTGATGCAGCAGCAAAAGGTGCTTCAACAGGTTTACAACTTGCTTTAAACGTTGGTGCGATGTTACTTGCGTTTATCGCTCTTATCGCATTGCTTAACGGAATTCTAGGTGGAATCGGTGGATTCTTCGGATTAGAAAACTTAACATTAGAACTGATTTTAGGATATGTATTTGCACCACTTGCATTTGTCATTGGTGTTCCTTGGGAAGAAGCGTTACAAGCTGGAAGTTACATCGGTCAGAAGTTAATCGTGAACGAATTCGTTGCTTACTCTAGCTTTGCTCCTGAGATTGCAAACTTATCTGATAAGACAGTTGCGGTTATCTCATTCGCTCTTTGTGGATTCGCAAACCTTTCTTCAATCGCAATCTTATTAGGTGGTTTAGGTGGATTAGCACCGAACCGTCGTCAAGATATTGCTCGTCTAGGTATTCGTGCAATTTTTGCAGGTACTTTAGCAAACTTATTAAGTGCAGCAATTGCTGGTATGTTCATTCTATAATAAAAATAAAAGCTCCTTGCTAATGCAGGGAGCTTTTATTTTTATATGAAAACGGGGGATATTTTTATTGTGAACAACTTTCCAACAATTTATACTAATAAAAACGAATTTTTTGGAGGCGAATATGAATCAATTTCAGTTTACGAAAATGCACGGGCTTGGGAATAACTACATTTACATCAATATGTTTGAAGAACATATTGAAGAAGACAGATTGTCTTCATTAGCCGTTGAAGTATCAAATGTTCATACGGGAATCGGTTCAGATGGAATGATATTAATTTGTCCTTCAGAAGTAGCTCCCGTAAAGATGCGTATCTTTAATAATGATGGATCGGAAGGTAAAAATTGTGGAAATGGCTTACGCTGTGTTGCGAAGTATGCATACGAACATAAACTAGTAACAGACACAACGTTTCAAATTGAGACGTTATCTGGGTTGGTAGAAGCTGAAGTCCATGTAGAAGGAGATACGGTTCAATCAGTCACGATTGATATGGGAGAGCCGATGCTAATGAAACAGCTTATTCCAATGCAAGGAGAAGCTAATACGAAAACGATAGACGAAGAAATGGAGTTCAATGGGGAAACGTATCGTGTGACGACAGTCTCTATGGGGAATCCACATATCATTTTTTATGTAGATGATATTAAATCTGCTCCTGTTACGACCCTTGGGCCGATTGTTGAAAAAGACCCTCGCTTTCCTGAAGGAGTTAATGTCGAATTTGTTGAGGTTGTGAACGAACGTGAACTTCATTTTCGCGTTTGGGAGCGAGGATCGGGTGTGACACAGGCATGTGGTACAGGAGCCTGTGCAGCAGTTGTTTCTTCCGTATTAAATGGGCACATTCAAAAAGGAACAGATACGACCGTCCATTTAGCTGGTGGTGACCTAGTTATTCAGTGGGATCTTGCTAATCGAGTATGGATGACAGGACCAGCTGATACCATTTGCACAGGAACTTATTTTTACCGATAAGCAAGCAATTTGAGAGACATTTTAAATAACGTTATACTAATACTATAAGGATTGGAGGGAAGTGTATGTCTGACATTATTACATTAACTGAAGCAGCTGCTTTTCAAATAAAAGATATGATGAAAGAACATGAGGAAGAATCTGCATATTTACGTATCGGTGTTAAAGGTGGAGGCTGTAGTGGGCTTTCGTATGGAATGGGTTTTGACCACGAAAAAAATGAAAACGATACGCTAATTGAACAACACGGATTATCTATTTTAATGGACGAAGAAAGTATTGCCATTATGAAGGGAACAACGATTGATTATAAGCAATCCTTAATGGGCGGTGGCTTTACCATCGATAACCCGAACGCTATCGCTCAATGTGGGTGTGGTTCATCGTTCCGTACAGCTACGAATGAAGGAACGCCTGAAGAGTGTTAGTTTGATACGAAAGATTGAAAAGAACTTCTCAATTGAGATTCATTTGAGAAGTTTTTTTGTGTCTGTACAATTAACGACAGCTTCTTAAATGAGGAAGCTGTCGTTCAATAGGTCATCCTATAGCTTGAAAAGGTGCTTTAGTTAAACATACTTGTACTATGCATAGGCTGCACACGAGCGTTTGGATCAATATATGCTTTTGCATTGTTGACAGCGGTTGGTGCTTCTCCAAACCCGCTAGCTATTAATTTTACTTTTCCTTCGTATGTGCAAATATCGCCTGCTGCATAAATACCCGGGATGTTCGTCTCCATTTTAGAGTTTACGACAATGGAGTTTTTCTCAATGTTCAGTCCCCAGTTCTTAATAGGACCTAATGAAGAAACGAAGCCGAAGTTTACGATGACATCATCGACATCGATGACTTCTTTTCGGTCACCTTTTACTTCTTCTAGTACGAGTTGTTCGATACGCTCGTTACCAATCAGTTCAGTTGGAACGAAAGGTGTTAAGACCGTTGCTTGTGAGTTCAGTAGATTTTCGACACTGTGCTCATGAGCTCTGAACTTGTCACGGCGGTGAATGACCGTTACTTTCTCAGCAATCGGCTCTAGCATTAACGCCCAATCTACTGCAGAGTCTCCACCACCGCAAACAGCTACCCTCTTCCCGGCAAATTTATTTAAATCATCTACAAAGTAGTGAAGGTTTGTATTTTCAAAATTTATAGCTTCGTCAAGTTGTAATTTTCTCGGCTGAAACGCACCGTTTCCAGCTGTAATAATAATCGTTTTTGTGTAATGTACTTCTTTATTCGTAGTCAGTTTGAAAATACCATCTGCTTGTTTTTCTACCCCTTGTACTTCCTGTTCAAGACAAACTGTTTGATCAAACTTCTCCATTTGTTCTTTTAAGTTATTAATTAGTTCTTGCGCTCTAATCTTAGGAAACCCTGCTACATCATATATGTATTTTTCAGGGTATAATGCAGAAAGCTGACCGCCCAATTGAGGTAAACTTTCGATAATTTTCACAGAAGCCTGTCTCATTCCCCCATAAAATGCTGTGAACAGTCCAACTGGACCTCCTCCGATAATCGTAATATCAAACACTTTTTGATCCTCGTTCACTCATATCCCCCCTGTCGCTTCTTCCCCTATATAATAGCATATTTCAAAGTGAGAAGCGTGTATGACAATTCCTTGTAATTATATCCCTTCTTATTTAATATTGTTCACTTTGAAATACGTGAAACTTGATTAGACGGATGTGAGGGTATGGGTTTATTGGAAAGTTTTATTGCTTTAATGAGGATTTAACCCTTTTAAGCACTGGGATTTTAATGTAGAGAAGGGAAAGTATTGAATGTACGGTTTTATGTAAAAAAGCTGACTTTTCTGAACACAAAAATCAGCTTGAAAAACGTCGAATAAAGAGATATTATGACATTAGGCATTCATAATGTTAAGATTTTATGAACTTATTTTAACAATTGTGTGATTTCTTTTTGCGATTTAAAGTGAAGGTTTTCACAAACTCTTTCACTCGTATAGCAATTTGCTATTGAACAAATAATACTACAAAAAGGTTGGTGTGTCCCGTGAATAAACCTAAAGTTGTTGTACTTGGCGCAGGTTACGGTGGACTTATGACTGTAACTCGTCTTCAAAAAATGGTCGGTGTTAATGAAGCTGACATTACATTAGTGAATAAGCATGATTACCATTATGAAACAACATGGTTACATGAAGCTTCAGCTGGTACATTACACCACGATCGTTGTCGTTATCAAATTAAAGATGTTATTGATACAAGCCGTGTAAACTTTGTGCAAGATACGGTTAAAACGATTAATCGTGAAGAGAAGAAAGTAGTTCTTGAAAACGGTGAGTTAGAGTACGATTACTTAGTAGTAGCATTAGGTGCACATCCTGAGACGTTCGGTATTCAGGGCTTGAAAGAATACGCTTTCACTATTTCTAATATCAACTCTGCTCGTCAAATTCGTGAGCATATTGAATATCAATTCGCTACTTACAACACTGAAGAAGTTAAAGACGATACTCGTTTATCAATTGTTGTAGGTGGAGCTGGATTCACTGGAATCGAATTCTTAGGAGAATTAGCAAACCGAGTTCCAGAGCTTTGCCGTGAGTACGATATTGACCATAAGAAAGTACGTATCATCTGCGTGGAAGCAGCTCCTACTGCGTTACCAGGATTTGATCCAGAATTAGTAGAGTATGCTGTTGATCACTTACAACGTAAAGGCGTAGAGTTCAAAATTGGTACAATGATTAAAGAGTGTACAGAGAGCGGAATCGTTGTTGCGAAAGACGATAACGTTGAAGAAATTAAAGCAGGTACTGTAATTTGGGCTGCGGGTGTTCGTGGAAACAGCATTGTTGAAGAATCTGGATTTGAAGCTATGCGCGGTCGCGTAAAAGTTGAAAAAGACTTACGTGCTCCAGGTCATGAAGAAGTATTCATCATTGGTGACTGTTCATTAATTATTAATGAAGAAACAGATCGTCCATATCCACCAACTGCACAAATCGCAATGCAACAAGGTGAAGTTTGTGCGAAGAACTTAGCGACGTTAATTCGTGGAAATGGTGAAATGGTTGAGTTTAAGCCAGACATTAAAGGTACGGTTGCATCTCTTGGTGAGCATGATGCTGTAGGGGTTGCTTTCGGTAAGAAAATGGTAGGTTCGAAAGCATCATTCATGAAGAAAATGATTGATAACCGTGCATTATACATGGTTGGCGGTCCTTCACTTGTGATGAAAAAAGGTAAATTCAAATTATTCTAATGATATATTAAAAAGGCAAAAGCATCCGCTTTTGCCTTTTTAAATAGAATTTGGGGGAGAGAAGATGGGAAAAAAGCGTGGAAATGTATGGTTGGCTGTCTCAGGAATAGTTGAAAATAGTCAAGGTGAATGGCTTGTTGTCAAAAAGAATTATGGAGGACTAAAAGGGAAATGGTCATTCCCTGCTGGATTTGTGGATGAAGGAGAGACGGTAGAAGAAGCAGTAATACGGGAAGTTAAAGAAGAGACAGGGATAGATGCAATCGTCAATGGTGTCATCGGGGTGCGTTCTGGTGTGTTAAAAAAAGAGATAAGCGATAATATGATTATTTTTCACTTACAAGCAATAACTGATACCATCGTCATCGAGGAGAATGAAGTTAATGAAGTGAAGTTCTTTTCTCCACAGGAGTTATTGAAAGACCCAGCATCCTCGTTGTTGCTCATAGAATTTGCTAGAAGAAAAGAGCTAGCGCCGTTACATAAAGAATCCAATTTAAATCCTGGAGACCACTTTGGTTACCGTTCATACACATTGTTTTTGTAATTTTCTAAAAAGTAAGAAAAATAAAGAAAATACGAGATTTTCACCTATGTATTCGCTTACATCGGGTAAAATGTGAGATTATCTCCCTTTCACTATTAAAAAGAAATTGATATAGTATGTAAAAACTAAAAGGGAGCGATGAGCATGAAGAAGATGACAGAGATGGCGAAGACACAATGTCCGTATTGTAACGGGAAAGGGTATTTTCAACTCGTTTTAGGTGGATCGGAAACATGTGAAAATTGTCAAGGGACTGGGAAAAAGTCATAATTTGTTCATAGTATGATGAATTGACTGTCTTTCTTTCATTCAGTACACTTAAAATGGTGTACTGGAGGTGAAAGACATGTTAAGTTTACCTGTATTACTGATTTCAATGGTTTTATTTTTAGTTCTCTTCTTTGGGATTGGCTTTTTGTTAAATATGCTTCTTCGAATGTCATGGATTATGGCTATAATCTATCCTCTTGTATGTGTTTTTATTATCGACGAAGTTCGGTTTATTCAATATTTTCAGGAGCCCGGTGCTTCATTTCAAGCGCTAGGTAACAAAATTACTTCGTTGGCTGTAGCGGACTTATTAATCTTAAGTAGCGGATTAGTTGGAGCCATTTTATCAGGAATCGTTATTAAGATGCTTCGTAATCGCGGATATCAAATGTTTTAACGTGGTGTACATAATAGTACATCACGTTTTTTCGTTAGGTTGTCCAAATACATGAAAAACGGTGCACCTTTACTTAAAGAGGTCACGTCTTGTTGGTAACATAGAGGCTTTTGTCACGTGATGTTCGTTAAAAAGGGGCTGTCAGTAAATCTTTTAGAGAGGATCTTTTCAAAAGACTTTTTTCTAAAAGTTGTTGTTAGTACGAACAAAATAAAGAGTTAGAGGTAATTTTCCTACACGATGAAGCTACTTGACTCCTGAGGGATGTAGAGGAAAGAGTGAGACCCTGCTGGTACATGCCGAGGATGTTCGGTTTCCTTCTCGCAGTCTAGAGTGCAATGTATTATTTATTTAAAAACGTAACAGCAACTACCTTTATAAAATAGATATTCGTTAAATAATTGAAATAAATGGTAATGCTTAAATGATGTATATTCACTCTTCTTACAGGGAACGATTACTTGTGAGAGGAGTGAATAGGAAAAAAATGAAATGTATAAGGACATGGTCCCGACGTACATTAATGACAGTCTTGTTTCTAGGAGCTTTATTCACGACGTATGAGGCGATTTCTGGCGTTCAGGCAAAAGAAATTGTGAAATGGGGAATTGAAAAGATTGGAGAGTCCCACAGCTTAAAATGGACAGGCTTTTCAGTAAAGTCCATTCAAAGTCAACCTGTGCTTCAGTCAGAAATATCTTCAAATGTAGAAACATTAGAGGAAAAAACATTAGAAGAATCCGTTGATTGGTCGCAGTATCCAAAACGGACAGTTGTGGCAACCGGCTATACGGCAGGTGTTGAATCAACGGGGAAAAAACCAGGTCATCCTGAATACGGTATTACATATTCAGGTGTGAAAGTAAAGAGGGATTTATATTCAACAATTGCTGCCGATTTAAATATCTTTCCAATCGGAACGATTTTGTTCATTCCGGATTATGGTTTTGGAGTCGTAGCTGACAAAGGATCCGCTATTAAAGGAAACCGATTGGATTTATATTATCCTACCGTAGAAGATGTTTACGAAAACTGGGGGAAAAAAGAGGTAGATGTATATATTGTAAAGTATGGTGATGGGACCCTTGATGAAAATGAGTTGGAAGCGTTAAATGAAACAGAATCTATGCAAGTTTTTCGGCAACAACTAATGAATTCAAGAAGTTAGTTCACACCAATCAAAGAGCCTCCAAGAACGTTGTTTTTCATCATTCTTGAAGGCTCTTTTACGTTTTAGTCATTTACGCAAGATGATATTGATATGATTGAATCAAGCTTTCGTAACCCTTCTAAAAGTCTTGGAGAAGGACGACAATACAATTCTTCTTCTAGTAAATGAATTTGTCTTGTTTTCACAGCTTTCATATTCTCAGTTGAAGGCCGATTGAGAACATGTTTTATACTCATTTTCTCTTGCTTTACTCCAACCCAGGCTAAACAAATGTAGTCTGGATTTCGGCGTACAACATCATCCCAGTCTGTTTTTACACTAGCTAATTCCACGTCTGAGAAGCAATTGCGTCCCCCAGCTAACTCCGCAATTTCAGTTAACCAGTTCGTTTGACCAGGGGTGAAAATGGGCTTTGGCCACCATTCGAAATAAATCGTTGGTACGTATTGCCGATTTTCATTTTTCTTTCGGTAACGATCAATTTCTTGCTGAAATTCGAGAGCTTTTTCATTCGCTACATTTTCGAGCTGAAGTGCATGACCAACTTTGCGAATATCGTCTGTAATGTCAGCCAAAGATTGAGGATTTAAAATAAGCTGAGGGATTCCTCTCTTTTCTAATTCCTCCACATTTCTCTCCATACCTGGTACGCTTAATGATGAAAGCACGAGATCAGGCTCAAGCTGCTCTAAGCGATTCATGTCAATAGATAGGTCAGGTCCTAGTCTTGGTAGGGTGTTTATTGATTTTGGCCAATCAGACGAATTGTCAACCGCAACGAGCATATGCTCTGTTTCAAGCCATGCCACAACTTCTGTGTTACTTGGACAGATTGAAATAATGCGCAACTCCATCACCTACATTATAAAAAGATAATAAAGCACTAGCGTTAATAAAATTCCTGTTAAACCACCGAAAAAAACTTCTATAGGTTGATGACCTAACAATTCCTTCAGTTTCTTTTCTTTTTCTAGTTTCCCTGTTTGCGGCCAAACTTTCGCTTCTTCCACAAAGCGATTAAAGTCGGCTACTAGCTTATTTAAAACGGTCGCTTGCTCTCCGGCATGACGACGAACACCTGTGGCATCAAACATCGTAATAATGGCATATACAGCTGCGACAGCAAAAATTGTTGAGTCCAATCCATGCTGAAGTGCCACTGCAGTAGACAAAGCTGTAACTGCAGCAGAGTGTGAACTCGGCATTCCGCCGGTGCTTGTTAATAGCGACCAATCAAGATTTCGAGTAGCAATAAATTGTATCGGGACTTTAATAAATTGAGCGAAAAAAATGGAGAATAGCGCTGCTAGTAAAGGGAAATTATACAGTAATTCCATGTTGTATCCATGCATCCTTTCAAATAAATTGTCAGTATTGGAATGGCGTGTCTAAGCTTGTTTTATAAATAATTAGATAATTCATGATATAATTCCTTCATAGTATGGTATGTAGGAGGTGGGAAAATGAGCGATTATCCCGATGGAATATTATCATTTTTTCGTCCACTTTAATGAAGGAGATTATTACACTTGTCACGATTTATTAGAGGAAATATGGTTACGTGATCGGCAAAATCTATTTGTGAAAGGTTTATTACACCTTTCAGTTGCTCTTTATCATTACAGTTATGGAAACTTGAAAGGGACGACGCTCATGTTAACTACAGCCAAACAATACTTACTTCCGTATAGACCGTTTCATTGGTCGTTAAACATCAATTCTATTTTAGAATTTATAGAAAATTGTTTAATTATTATACCAAATGATTGGGACTCTGTCTCATACACTAAAAGTAAGCGATTACCACGACTTCCGCACCTATATTTAAATTTGGATGCTGAGTGAAAGATTAATGGGAGGGAAAATATTCATGATTACGTTTGAAAAAACATTATCTAAACAAGAGATGGACACATTAGTAGTAGGTATTTTTCAACAAACTCAATTACTAGAGGGTGTTTTAAAAGACATAAATGAGCAATTAGACGGCTATTTATCTGCTTTATTAAAATCGGGTGATATTTCAACGAAGTTGAAAAAACTAACGAGTGTATATACTCTTGGAAAACTTCCTGTGAAGAGATTATTATTTGTTGGACTTGGTAAAAAACAAGAGTGGAAGAGAGAAAAAGCGCAAGAAGCATTTGCGAAAGTGTTCCAATCCATTCAAGAGGAAAGAAAAGAAGAAGTAGCCTTTCTGCTTGATTCGTTCGTTAACGACCACGTACCCTCAACAGAGGTGTCTTACATAGCTGGTGAAACATATGCTCTATCTACTTACAAAGTGAAGGATTATAAAAATAAATCCAATGTACCAGAAAAGGAATTAAAGGCGATTGTTCTTATTTCAAAAGAAGACCATTCGGATTTAGATGATGCATTTCAAACAGGCCTCGTTTATGGAAAAGGAACAAATTCAGCCCGAACATTAGTAAATATGCCAAGTAATTTATTGACAGCAACAGAGCTAGCACGTTACGCATCGCAGTTAGCAGAAAAGTATGACTTTGAACTCGAAATACTTGAAAAAGAAACGATGCAAGAGCTCGGAATGGGAGGGATTTTAGCTGTAAACCAAGGGTCTGTAGAACCACCGAAAATGATTGTATTAAAATACAAAGGAAAAAAAGAGTGGGAAAATGCTATTGGTCTTGTTGGAAAGGGGATTACATATGATTCAGGGGGCTACTCAATCAAACCGAAAAACGGTCTAATGAATATGAAAACAGATATGGCTGGGGCAGCTGCTGTTTTAGGAGCGATGGAGATTATTGGTGAATTAGAACCAGAGCAAAACGTGGTGGCAGTTATTCCTGCAACAGATAATATGATTAGCGGTAGCGCAATGACTCCTGATACAGTCATTACAACCATGAGCGGCAAAACGGTTGAAATATTGAATACAGATGCTGAAGGACGGCTCGCATTAGCAGATGCTATATATTATGCGAAACAGCATAAAGCCACTTCCATTATTGATGTTGCAACTTTAACAGGTGGTGTCGTTGTTGCATTAGGGACACATACGACAGGAGCCATGACAAATAATGAAGCGTTATTTGAGCAAATTTTAGAAGCTTCTGCGCAAACTGGAGAACAAGTTTGGCGCTTACCTATTTTTGAAAAAGATCGGGATCGTGTAAGGAATAGCCAAATGGCAGACTTAAACAACTCCCCTGGGCGAGAAGGACACGCGATTATGGCCGGTGCTTTCCTTGAGGCGTTTACAGATGGTACACCATGGGTCCATTTAGACATTGCTGGAACGGCAACAGTTAATAGCAATGGCTTATTAGGTCCAAAAGGAGCAACGGGGGTAATGACAAGAACACTCGCGTTGTTTGTGGAGCAATATGAAGGGTAACTTGTCTTTTTTAAGGACTCTTTTCTAAAGGATTGTTGCTTTTAGTGTGTATAAAATATATTGTTGAGAATCGCTTTTCCTCGTTGTAATGGAGCGACTTGACTCGCGGGATATGGAGGAAAGGGCGAGACCCCACAGGCGCATGGCGAGGAGGATCCGTAGAAAAGTGGAGGCGACTGCCAAGCGACGTACAAACGAGAGGCTCTCCTTCACTGAGATATCGACTTATCGTAGGGAGGGGGGAGAATCGGTCACTAGACGTTAGGAGCCGAAACCATACAGCTCCCTGCGGAAAGCAAGTGTCCGTAGTGAAATGTTCAGAATTCATTTTAAAATTGGCTGAAAAAGCAACAATCTATACGAAAAAACAGCCTTTTTAAAACATTACTTAACCCTGTTCGAAAAAGAACAGGGTTATATTTGTTGTTATCACTTTATCTTGGTAAAGTGATAATAAATTAAAATATTTTTATTGACATCGTTTGATAGAGTATGTTAATTTTAGTTTGTTGTTTTAATTCTCTAACATATTAGCAAACTAAAGTGTATTTCGGAGGTTCTATCAATGAATGCAGTCATCATAGCTGTTCTCGTCATGCTTATTTTAAGTTTAGTTCGAGTGAATGTAGTATTTTCTCTGGTTATTGGTGCAATGGTTGGAGGGCTTGTAGGAGGATTATCCTTCGCTTCGACTATTACAATATTTACTGAAGGTTTGGGGGGCAATGCCACGGTGGCCCTTAGTTATGCCGCGCTTGGTGCATACGCTGTAGCCATTTCGAAAACAGGTCTTCCTGACGCGATGGTTGAAATGGCCATTCGATTAGTTGGAAAAAACGGAGAAGGGCGTAAGAGATCATTATCAAAAGTACTTATTTTATTAATTATCTTAATTATTTCGATTTTTTCACAAAATGTTGTTCCAATCCATATTGCTTTTATTCCAGTTTTAATCCCGCCGTTATTAAAAGTGTTTAATGAATTGCAAATTGATCGTCGAGTAGTTGCAACTGTGATAACGTTTGGGTTAACTGCTCCTTATATTTTGCTACCGGTTGGATTCGGAGCAATTTATCATCAAATTATTCAAGAGAATTTAGGGTTGAATGGACTTGAAGTTTCGTTAAATGCGATTCCGAATGCGATGTTAATACCGGTAGGAGGGATGGTCCTCGGCTTACTCGTAGCTGTATTTATTTCTTACCGGAAACCGAGAGTTTATGGGACGACAGAGGTACAAAATGAAGAAAAACAAGCCTATACGAGAAAAGGAATTATTTTTGCAATCGCTTCGATTATTGTTTCATTAGCGGTGCAGTTATATTTATCTCAACAACTAGGTGTAAATGGGATGATTATTGGCGCATTAGTTGGAATCATTGTTATTTATGCAAGTGGCGTTCTTCGTTATGGGGAAGCGGATGAATTATTAACAAGTGGAATGAAAATGATGGCTTTCATCGGCTTTGTTATGATTTCAGCGTCTGGATTTGCCAATGTTTTAAAAGAAACTGGCCATATCAGTTCACTTGTAGCAGTGTCTGCTGATATGATAGGAAATCAAAAATCACTAGCTGCACTATTAATGTTAATTGTTGGGTTATTGATTACGATGGGAATTGGATCTTCCTTCTCGACTATTCCAATTATCGCGACAATTTTCGTGCCATTATGTATTCAGCTTGGCTTCAGCCCGATGGCAACTATTGCAATCGTTGGGACAGCGGGTGCGCTCGGAGATGCTGGTTCACCTGCTTCCGATAGTACATTGGGACCAACTTCAGGATTAAACACAGATGGCCGTCATAATCACATTTGGGATACATGTGTTCCTACGTTTCTACATTACAATATTCCGCTCATTCTTTTTGGTTGGATAGCGGCTATCATGTTATAAGCGAAGAGTTTTCATAAAAATAAAACACCCCAAGGATGTTTTTACACATTCTTGGGGTTTTACTATTTCAGGATGTAACTCTTTTTTCCTGCTTATCAAGCTCTTTAATGAAGTTTAATAGTTCCTCGTCATCATATTGGAAGACGTACTCTTTACTGATTTTCATTTTTTCCAAAAGCAATGTTTCGTATTTTTCTCGCTCGGTTTCCGATAAGAAGTATCTCTTTAAAGTAATCATTCATTGTTCCTCCCAAACCCTTTGTTTTACTCCCATTGTTGCCTTAGAAAATACATCTTATTCACCATAAACTAGTTTACTATTTTTCTACAAATTTTGACAATGTTGAAGCTGATTATCTAATAGAATAGTAAAAGGTTCTTTTTTAAAGAATTGTTGTTGTTAGTACGAATATAATACATTATTTAGGGGAATTTTGATTCTATTATTTAGTGGAGAGACTTGACTTCCTCCCCGCGGAAAGCAAGTGTCTGAAGCGTAATATTATTAAGCAATTTGGCAACTTCAAGGGGGAACGTTTGGAAAGGCAACCGATATACTCTCAAAAGAAGAAGAGGAACAATATTTAGAGGAATTTAAGAACAATTGAATTAAATGATTAACCCATGAAAACCTGAAACCTAAACCAATTTTTTCCGTAAATATAAGTGAGAGGAGGGATTTGAATGTTTGACTGGTTTGTTCATAGCTTTATCATCCTTTTATATGGATTCATCGTATTCGTCATTCTTTTTTATCGCTATCAATTAAAAAAATCATTGGAACGAGTAGAAAGTGGGGAAGGTATTTCTTTTTATTCTGTGAGAAGAGAAAATGATTGGAAAGCAGTGCAGCCGCTTTCGAGGAAATCGAAAGATTACCTAATCATCCACTGGTGTGCCATTGCTTTGCCCTTTCTTTATGCTGGTATCCTTTTCATCATTTTTGTATTTAACATTCTGGATACTTGGTTCTTCATTTACGGAAATTTTTTGTTGTTTCATATACTTCCTTTCTTGATGAGGCGCTTTTACTTCTACCTTTTAAATGATGGATTAATTATTCACGGTGTCTTTTATCATTGGGATAAGATTGAACGGGTCGAGGTCGAGAAAATTACGAAATGGCATCCTCTTTACGGGCTAGATAAAGAAATAAACGATGGGTATCGCATCGTGTTTTTCTTAAATCAAAAAATGAATCGAAAACAAACGATTGTACTCGTTGATGAAGAAGAGAAAAATACGATTGTCGACGAGATAGAAAAGCAGGAGAAAAGTGTACTCTTAAAAGATCATACCGACTTTCGAACATATTTTGTTTAAAAAAAGTGCTCAACAACAATGTCGAGCACTTTTGTAGTCTATTTAGGCATTTGCTAATTCTTTTTCAAGCGCAGTTTCAACTGGTACGTAATCATATCCTAAATCACGAGCAACTGCTTCGTAAGTGATTTCTCCGTTTGCTACGTTTACTCCAGCTTTTAAGGCAGGGTTTTCAGCAATCGCTTTGTAAACACCTTTGTTCGCCATTTGTACCGCGTAAGGAACTGTTACGTTAGTTAAAGCGATTGTAGAAGTACGTGGTACTGCACCAGGCATATTTGCTACAGCATAATGAACTACACCATGTTTTTCGTAAGTTGGGTTATCGTGAGTTGTTACGTGGTCGATTGTCTCAACGATACCACCTTGGTCAATCGCTACATCAATAATGACAGAGCCTGGTTTCATTGCTTTTACCATTTCTTCTGTGACAAGCTTAGGTGCTTTAGCACCAGGAATTAATACTGCTCCAATTAATAAGTCTGCTTCAGCAACAGCGCGAGCAATATTGAATGGGTTTGACATCAATGTTTGAATGCTATTACCAAAAATATCGTCTAATTGACGTAAGCGATCAGCACTTAAATCAATAATTGTTACGTCTGCTCCTAAACCGATTGCAATTTTAGCGGCGTTTGTTCCTACAACTCCACCACCAATAATCGTTACTTTTCCACGGCTAACACCAGGAACACCAGATAATAAGATTCCTTGTCCACCATTTGTTTTTTGTAAGAATTGAGCACCGATCTGAGACGCCATACGGCCTGCTACTTCACTCATAGGTGTTAATAATGGTAAAGTACGTCCATCTGTTACTGTCTCATAAGCAATCGCAGTAACACCTTTTTCTTTTAACGCTTTCGCTAATGACGGTTCAGCTGCTAGGTGTAAATAAGTGAATAAAACTAATCCTTCACGGAAATACACATATTCTTCAGGAAGTGGCTCCTTTACTTTCATGACCATATCTGCTGCCCATACAGCTTTAACATCTTCAATAATTTCAGCACCTACTTGTGCATAGTCTTCGTTAGTGAAACCGCTTCCAATACCGGCATCTTTTTCAATTAATACTTTATGTCCAGCATTTACAAATGAGATAACACCAGCTGGCGTTAACGCAACACGGTTTTCGTTATTTTTTATTTCACGAGGTACACCAATAATCATGGAACCTTCCTCCTTGTAAATTCATAATGTTGACTTGATATACTATCAGTATAGTCTTAATTTTTAAAAACTGCTTCGTGAAATTAAGAGAATTAATAAAAATGCATTTGTGAAAAATCACAAATGCATTTTGTCTACTTTCATATCTAAGTACATGGTCATTTTATGGTTTGGGTTTTCTAGGTCTATTTCGGCAATTTGTTTTATTCGTTTAAGCCTATAACTAAGCGTATTGATATGGACATTGAGTTTTTGGGCAGCTGCATTCACATTGCTGTCGTGATCTAAATAAACTTCTAATGTCTCAACTAAGTTTGTATGATGTTTCTTATCATATTCTTTTAATTTATTTAGTGAATAATTCACAAAGCCATCATTCTTGCGTTTTTCATAGAAAAGGTCCAGATATTGATAAATCCCTAGTTCAGCGTAGGAATCTAGGTCTTCTGTCTCCGCTGGAAAGCGGTCTTTAATTGATAATACCGAAAGTGCTTCTCGATAGCTTTTTTCGATATTCGATAAATTTGTGTAAATGCCACCGATGCTTGTCCGCACTTGCTGGATCATAAAGCGTTCCTTTAATTGTGTTACGGTCCATTGCAAAAACAATTTTAAATCTTGGAGTGGCTGCTTTTCATCCGGTGCGATAAGCATGATGACTTGGTCATAGTCTGTCGTCCACAATAACGTTTGCACTTTTTGTGTAGTTTCTAATAAATATTGCAATTGTTTTTCGATTGAATCGGTAATCTCAGTTTGAAGCTTGCAAATCAATACGGAATAAACTGACGGTATGGAAACATGAACTTTATGAAAGCCTTCTTGCATCTCAGTTTCATTTGAGATATGTCCAGTTAAAAGCTTCCAAAAAAACTCTTGATTTCGTTCTTCTCGTTTCGTTTTACGAGCATGAAGATTCAATAATTTATTTTTAACAGCTTGAGCAGCCATTTTTAATAACTCAAGCTCTTCGTCTGAAAGTGTTTTCTTTATTTCAAGTGCCCAGATAAAACCAAGAACCTCATTATTTCGCCAAATGGAAATCGCAACTCGATCTCCAAGCCCTACTTCATCAATTTGCTTCACTCGGACCGGTTCGTCTGTTTCCAAGAGCTTAGGAATAACTCCGTCTTTCCATAAGCTATTGATGACTTTTTCTGGGACGCGACGTCCAATAATGGTAGATATTCGAGCTGGGTCCGTACAATCATCATGTGTACTATAAGCAAGGAGGCGATGATTCACATCCTCAATCGTTATCGGACATTCCAGTACCTCGCTAATTCTCTCAGCAATATCCTCTAATCGATCGAAACTGTATTTAAAGGGGTCTCTCATTTCTATCAACCCTTTCACCTATAGGTAAAAATTATTTGACTATATTGAATAAAGGAGAATAAAGAACGAATAATGTACTTATCCACAAACCATTTTTAGAAATTATTTGAAATAGATGGTATGAATGGGAAGAATGATTGAAAAAATTACTTTGACAACCCAATCCTTCTAATATTATTATAAATTATGTTGTGAAATTAAACAAAAGTAAGAACTATATTTTGATGAATTTCACAAAACAAAATATTGTCAAAAATTTTATTATATTTATATAAGTGAAAGCGTTATCAAAGAAGCGGACGAGAGGTGTTTTCAGACATGATGGACATGCTAAACAAAATAAGTGGACTGTTATGGGGAACCCCCAGTTTGATTCTATTATTTGGAACGGGGTTATTTCTAACAGTCGTTTTGAAAGGATTACAGTTTAGAAGATTGAAATATGCATTTGAACTTGGATTCACGAATAGGCATGAGTCGAAGGAAGCTGAAGGCGATGTTAGTAACTTTAAAGCTTTGATGACAGCGCTTGCGGCAACAATTGGAAATGGAAATATTGCTGGGGTTGCCACAGCTGTCACGTTAGGAGGACCAGGAGCGATCTTTTGGATGTGGATCGTCGGTCTTCTAGGTATGGCTACGAAATATGCTGAAGCCCTATTGGCGATGAAATATCGTGTTAAAAATGACAAAGGTGAATTCTCAAGTGGTCCCATGTATTATGTCGAGAGAGGACTAGGAAAGAAGTTTCGCTTTTTAGCGATTGCTTTTGCGGGCTTCGGTGCTTTTGCAGCGCTCGGGATTGGAAACAGTGTTCAATCGAATACAATTGCTGATGTTGTACATGATAGTTTTGGAATAAATGGATGGGTAACAGGGATTGTTCTAGCAGTATTAACCGCACTCATTGTTTTCGGTGGAATTCAACGAATCAGTACGGTAGCTGGATTTTTCGTTCCGATTATGGCAGTTCTATACATAGGTGGAGCAATCATTATTCTAGCTGTGAATGTTGATCAAATCATTCCAGCGTTTGGAATTATTTTTCATTATGCGTTTAATCCGGTGGCTGCAACAGGAGGATTTGCCGGTATTGTCGTAATGGAAGCTGTACGAAGTGGTGTATCGCGTGGAATTTTCTCTAATGAGGCAGGTTTAGGGACGGCGGCCCTCATTGCAGGGAATGCGAAAGCAGAGCATCCTGTTAAACAAGCACTCGTAGCTATGACAGGAACGTTCATCGTAACAATCATAGTTTGTACAATGACTGGTTTAGTATTAGTAATTACAGGTTTTTGGGATGCGACTGGCGGATTAATTTCTGGTGTTACACATGACCCAAGCCTTGATGGGGGAGCTTTAACTTCTGCTGCGTTCAGTGCCGTATTAGGAAAAGCGGGTGAATACATCGTTGCATTCTCGGTTATTTTCTTCGGTTTTTCAACTATTGTTGGTTGGTATGTTTATGGTGAAAAATGCTTCGAGTATTTAGTAGGTACGAAGGGTATTTTAGGATATCGCTTCGTCTACATACTTGCTTGTGGATTAGGCGCAGTAGCTAACTTGTCGCTCGTTTGGGCATTCGCAGACGTAGCGAACGCACTTATGATGATTCCGAACTTAGTGGCGCTACTTCTACTTTGGAAAGTGGTCGTGAATGAGACAAACGACTATTTCGAGAATCATTACCGAAAAACAGAATGGAAAAGAGCGAGTTAATGAAGGATAAGCATCTTGCTTATCCTTTTTCTTTTTTGCGTCGATTATTTAAAATAGGGGTAAAAGGAGTGTGTTTATGAATTACTACATTATTACAGGTATTTCAAAAGGATTAGGAGAAGCGCTTGTTCGAGAAGTAATGAAGACTGATGCTGTGATTATTGGGATCTCAAGAAATGAAAACAAAGCACTTAAAGAAGAAGCGAAGAAGTATAATACACCTTATCATTTTGTTGAAGGAGATTTAGCAAAAGTTGATATGTTGAATGCTCTTTTTCAACGTGTGATAGAAAAAGTGGACTTAGCTTCAGCATCTTCCATAACGTTTATCCAAAACGCTGGTGTTGTTGAACCGATTAAGCGGGTTGGAAAGATGGATGAAGAGCAGTTGACAACGAGTGTTCATGTGAATTATCTTGCTCCGATGATGTTAGCGAACGCCTTTGCTAATTGGACTCAATCGTTTAATGGAAAGAAGACAGTCGTTCATGTAACTTCTGGAGCTGCTAATCGCCCAATGCACGGATGGAGCGCGTATGGAAGTACAAAGGCTGGTCTAGATTTATTTACAAAATCTTTTGCACTTGAACAGGAAAACGAGGAGAACCCGATACAAGTTATTGGATTTTCTCCAGGAATTATGGATACTTCCATGCAAGAAACAATTCGTTCATCTGATCAAGAAAACTTTCAAGCGCTGGAGACATTCAAAAGCTATTATAAGGAAGGACAGCTTCGTTCACCGCAAATTGTGGCAGAGAAGTTAATGGAACTTTTAAAATCACAAATTATAAGTGGAGAAATTTATCATATTCGTGAATTATTGTAGAAAAGAGGAAATGAGCATGGGGTTTCGGATTCACTTAGTGGAAGATGAAAAGCATTTACATCTTATATTAAAAGGGTATTTAGAAAAAGAAGGGTATGAAGTTCTTTCCTTTTTTGATGGACATTCGGCAATAGAGGCCGTATACGGTGAAAAGCCTCATCTTTGGGTTTTAGATATCATGCTTCCCGATATTGACGGTTATCAATTGATTAAAGAGATTAAGAAGGATAATCAAGATGTACCTGTCATATTTATTAGTGCTCGCGATGCAGATTTAGATCGAATTTTAGGATTAGAGCTTGGAAGTGATGATTATTTAGCGAAACCATTTTTGCCAAAAGAACTAGTCATTCGTTGTCAAAAAATATTAAAGCGCGTGTACCCTGAACAAGCGAAACTTATCCACTATGCGATGTATCAATTAGATGAAGAGAAGCGAATCGTATTACAAGATGGAGAACCTGTGCTTTTAACAGCGAAAGAATATGAACTTTTTGCATTGTTTGTTAAAAATATTGGCAGAGCATATTCACGAGAAGAAATACTGACGTTAATATGGGGACAAGATTATTTTGGCTCTGATCGAGTAGTGGATGACCTTGTTCGGAGGTTACGCAAAAAAATGGCAAAATTACGTTTAGAGACGGTGTATGGATATGGCTATCGCCTCATTGAAGCAGATTAAAAATAGGCCGATTCAACAACAGATGCTCATTATTTTGATTAGCTTTATTTTATTTATTGGACTTGCGTTTGTACTCATCATTCCTTCGACGCTCAATTCGTTCTTTACAAATGAAATGTTTAAATCCATTGAGGATGCACAGGGGCTTATTTCGACGAAAAGTGAGTTGTCTGAACTCCCAACTGAACCTGAAATACAGACGTTACGTTCCGTACAACACGTGTATATTCAATCGAATGGAACCATTTATCAAGGTGCTAATCTGCCCCGTTCTGCTTTACGCGTCTTATATCAACAAGCCATTAATCAAGATGAAACATCAAAGCGTTACGAACTCGATGTCAATGGCCAAGAAATGTTATATGTGATATCGAAAAGGAATTTTAATGGTGTACCAGTTTATCAAGTTTCATATCTATGGGATGCTTATCGGAATGAATTAGTCAAAACGTTGTTAAAGAGAATTTATTTAATTCTCTTTCTGATTTTAGTTAGTGGCGTCTTCATCTCCTTTTTCTTATCTAATTGGTTCGTGAAACCGTTAGTAATCATTAAAAATTATGTCCATCAATTATCCAAACGGAATTGGGATTTAGAACTGAAACTTGAACGGCAAGATGAAATTGGGACTCTTGCCAATTCAATAGATATTATGAGAAAGCAGCTGAAAGCTCAAGATGAGATGCAACAAAATATGTTACAGCATATTTCCCATGATTTGAAAACACCTGTTATGGTCATTCGATCTTATGCGGATGCCATTAAAGATGGTGTATATCCTGCTGAAACGCTAGAAGGTACAGTCGATATTATTGAACAAGAGGCTGTTTTGCTTGAGAAGAAAATAAAAGCATTGTTGTATTTAACGAAACTTGATTATTTAAAGACAAAAGGGACGGTCAAAGAACAGGTAAATCTGAAGGAAGTTATCGAAAGGGTCTTATTTCGATTTCAAGGAAAACGGAAGGACATTCAAATCTCGACAGAATTACAGGACGTAACAGTGATAGGCGATCCTGAACAATGGAATACATTTTTTGAAAACTTAATTGATAACTTCTTCAAATTTGCGAAGACACATATCTCGTTAACCATTACTGAAACAGAGGAAGGGCTTCAAGGAGTATTTACGAATGATGGAGAGCCCTTTGAACAAAAGATTCTACCGTATCTCTTCCAACCCTACATGAAAGGAACAAAGGGGCATTTCGGGTTGGGACTCGTCATCATGAAACGGATAGCAGATTTGCACGGAGCGGTATTAACGGCTGAAAATACAGATAAGGGTGTTCAATTTTTGTTGAAATGGAGAAGGTGATTTCAATTCCCTTCTCTATTTTTCATACATTAACAGTTATGTCCATATGTATTAATACAATCATTGTTTTACAGATTCGTAAATTTGGTTCTGAATTTCTCTGACATTCATACATTTTGATATCTAACAAGACCGTTGCAACTTCGACTGTCATATGATATTCTAAACAGAAAAACTTAGGAGGGATGGTTGTGAGAAAGGTAACATTAATGGATGTTTTCACCCATCCAATCGCTCAAAAGTATTTAACACGTTCGGGTGTTGCCCATGCGATTCAAACGGCGCAAAATGCTTATGCATTAGCCATTCAATATCAAGTCGATCCTGATTTAGCTACAAAAGCTGCACTATTGCATGATATCGGCCATTATGAATGGTATACTGACGGAAAGTGGGATTATGAGTTATATAAGAAAAATGATATCCACGCCATTAAAGGGGCGGAGCGTGCTCATAAACTGCTAATCAGACTAGGGGAAAATCCGAAATCAGCAAAGCAGATTGCGTTGGCTATCTTGTTGCATACGGATTCTTACTTGCCAGAAGGTCAGTTAAAGCAAAATGCACTTCAAAAGGTTGTGAGAAAAGCCGATGAAATGGACGAAGAACCAGGTGGCGGCCATCATTACAAAACGATAGAGAAGAAAGTGGCAATCGAAAAAATTAAAGAGCTTGATCAAAAGGTTGAACAGTTTCGGCAGCCCCTAATTAAAACCGTATAAAATCCACCAAATGTTCGGTGGATTTTACAATGATTTTTTTAAGGCTGTCTTTTTTGCTTGATGTAATCTTTTTGTACAAGTCCGTAAATGACAATATCGTGGTAATGATCATATAACCACTCATCCTCTTTTACAATCCCTTCTTGTTGAAATCCTAGGCGTTCAGGTATAGCTCGGCTTTTTTTATTTTGAACACCGCATCGTATTTCTACTCGATTTAAATCCAATTCGAAAAAAGCATACTCAATCACTTGTTGTACACATTGTGTCATTATCCCTCTTCCTTCGAATGGTTCGGCTAAAAAGTATCCAATACTTGTTTTTCGGTTATTCCAATCAATATAGTGAAGGCCGAGCATGCCAGCTAGCTGTCCGTTATATCGGATTCCTCCTTGAAATCCGTTATTATTGGCAAATTGATCAAGCCACATAGGGATAATGGTTTCATAGTCTTGGGGTGACCTCATATTATCTACCCACGGGAGCCATTGCCGAAGGTGCTTCCGATTTTGATTAACGAGTTGAAATAACTCATTCGCATGATGGAGCTGTAGTAATTGGATATACGTCGTGTGATTAACCGGTAAAATAAACATAAAGTACCCTCTCTCTAACTTTTTTTATTATATTCGTTAAAAAATTGGAAAGCCCTTCAAGGTAATCGTCACTCGCCTAGTTAAAGTTGCATATTGTAAAAGGAGTTAAATACATCGAGGTGATTATAATGCCTGCATTAGTAGGTGCAATTGAAGTTGAAAGAGTTGGAAGCGGGGCATTTAAGGTGGGCGATACATTTTCCATTTCGCCAAAGGCAAACGTAAAGGTCGCGTTAGGTGCTGGGACATCCAACACAGGTGATAGGATGAGAACCGTTAACATTCGAAATTCATCCACATCTTTTAATCCGTCAGTAAGTGACCAGTCTCAAGTATTAAACAACTAATAGGATCTTTATTAGAGGCTGTTTACTAAAAGATTGTTGTTTTTAGTTATAGCATTAAATGCGAAAGGCGGACGCTTTCCGAACTTGTACAGGATGTGATCGTTTTTAGGGGCAGCCCATTCGATCATTCTTTCTTCTATTCACGAGATACTCTGCGGTGTCTTCGTTTAAAAAGAAGGCCTAAAAATTATCTTTTAAAAAATCGATAGATAATCATCCAAATCAACGAACCGAGTAAAGCTCGGTTTTTTTTCGTTTGACAACCTGTTTTATAATAATAAGTAGGGAAATTAATCAAAGGAGAGATCAATTTGAAAATTAGAAAAGCGAACATTGTACATGAAGGAATGAAAGTTGAAAAAGTATACCTTTATGAAAACAAAAAAGAAGAATACACGCTTGTATCCATTCCGGACATTGAGTGGTCCACAATCATCCCTTATGAAGAGGAAACAAGTACATTAGGTGAGAGGCTAACGCAATCACTTCGTTCACGAACAGTTGAAGAAATACATACTCCTTTAACGAAAAAAATTGTTCAATGGGTTCGAGAGATGTAAAAAAGCAGAGCAAAGAAGCTCTGCTTTAACTTTTGAAGGGGAAGTTAAGGAAAAGAGAAAGTTTTAATTTGTTCGATTTAGAAATTGACGTACTTGTTCCATATATTGGTCACGATTGTACCCAAAATATAAATTGGAGTGAAGGCGTTCTGGGTCACCAAAAAAGTACTGCTCATAAAGGGTTTGTCTTGAGCCAAAATTGCTCATTGTTAAATCCCATGCCAGTCGGAACAATTTAGTTCGTTCTCTTGCGTTCAATGTGCTTGTTTGTAAATATTGGGATAAATCTTCTTTTATCTCCACGCATTCGAAATCGTTCTCAGTTGGTAAAGCAATCATACCACTTGCACCGATTCTTTGAAGCATTTGAGTCCACTGTGGATATAACTTTGTAAATAAGTTGACAGCAACGAATAAGGGATCACGATTCGGTGTAGTAGTTCCCCACATATCGATGGTGGCTTCATTTTCCGCCCGAAAGAGTAACGACTTTAATGTTTCAAGTCCCATAATCATATCACTTATTTTCTCTTGAATATGGTGATACTCTGAAATATTTAAAGAAGTGATTAACAATTGTGCTGTTCCAATAAGAAACTCCGTCTTCACAATTTGACGACAAATGACTTGATGTAACGTATGAGGAATAAAGCTGCTCAATTGAAACATTTTTTGTGCTATTTGGACATTGTTATAAATAAATACACGGTCCCAAGGTACAAGGACATTGTCGAAAACAAGGATTGTATCCATTTCGTCGAATCGAGACGATAGCGGGTGATCGAAGGCGGATTCACTTCCATAAAAGGAAGAACGACCAATAAACTTTAACCCGCTAGAGTTACTTGGTATCGAGCATGAGAAGGCATATTCCTTCTCTCCACTCGGAATGTTTTTAGAAGGAAGCACAATGACTTCATCTGTCATCCCCCCTTCTGTTGCTAGAAGTCGTGCACCTTTAATGACTATGCCCTCACTTGTTTCCTTTACAATTTTCGCTGCGATAGGCTCTGAGCTGGACTCTTGATACGCAGATGAACGATTCACTTGAGGATTAATGAAGCTATGTGTAAAAGACAAATCTTGTTCTCTTGCCGTTTCAAAAAATTGTATTAGATTTTTAGCGTAAAAGGCGTCTTGTTCTTTTAATATTGATGACGCCGCAGCAAGGGTCATCAATGCTGTATTCATATAATCAGGGGATCTTCCCATCATTCCAGCCGTATCCTTCGCCCACGTTTGAATCATGTTCCTTCGTTTACTTAGGTCCTCAATTGATTTTGGTTCCAAATAAGAAAGACCTACCCGATTACCTGTTAGCGGAGAAGGAAACGTCATATGCGATAAGTAATCTGAATGAAGTTGTTTATCATATAGGCGTGCTTTTGATTTCATTGCTCCCTTATAGGCAAGATGTTGGGAAATAGGGCCGACAATTTTCTTTCCATCCACCCATACATCATGCTGTAATCCGTCGATCCTCTTTATATACTCATTCCCTGATATAGCGGGCATTTTCTTCACCTCTACTAAGCATGTCACTACATACTATATGAGGATTCAATCAACCAGGTGAGCAATGATTTTGTAGGATTATTACGAATTTTATATAAAGGATATTAATTATGCTTGTCGAACTTAACGTAGTAACAAAGTGTGAACGCTTACAATAAAAGGGAGGGAGTAAATGTATTACCCTAATGACTTTTTAAAAGGGATGTTCTGGGGAACTATTTGTAGCATACCATTATGGATTTCTTTCTTTGGTTGGGTCAAAATCATATTGAACTTGTGGAGCTATTTTTCGTAAAAAAAACCTCTACAAAAGAGGCTCATAGTGCATCATGTAATGGTCAATAAAATTTACGTAAAAAGTGGCTAGCAAAAAAGTATGTGTAAGGTTTGGAGTGTTAGTTTGTGACTTTATAAACGGATGGATTAGATGTTTGTTCGGGTTGTTCTACCAATTCTATGATATCTGTTATTTCCACATCTAAAACAGAACAGATTTTGGCTAGTTTATCGAGAGGGAGTCTTTTCGTTTTATTATGGCACATTTCCCACACTAGCGTATGGCGAATATCAGCTTTTCTCGCTAACTCTCGCTTTGTCATTCGGCGTTTCTTTAAAATAGAATCGAGTTTTATTTGTACTTCATAATGCTTCTCCAACTTCTTCATTTGATTACCCCCCGACAATCACGATTAAATTTAAAAAATATTTTAACAACTTTAGCGCGTTTAAGCAATAGAAAATAGAGGATATCATGTTGAGATAGGAACGAATGTTTGTCAAATTCGAATATTTTTAGAGGGTTTTTCCAAATTTTCTAGAAATAGAACAGTAAAGCTGTTTTCAAATTTTTTTATGAGGTTAGTGAAAATGTACCTTGAAATCAGTTCACAAAAAGCTAATCTACTCCACGATGGAGTGCAACTAATTTCTGGAAACAGCGAATGAAATAATTGAAGGAGGTTGCAAACTCAATTGGTGAAGAATCCAACCATTTACGTATTAGATGATCGATTTGTTGCGGAATTTTCGGTCGAAGTGGGAGAGTATGAAGCCAAGGTTGAATGTTTAATGGACAAGGAGAATGTGCTTGATTACACCATTGAGTTTAACGGACCTGTTGAGAAAAGAAATGAAATGATTCAATATGTGCAAAAGAAAGCAAAAGAAATTATGAGAAACCATCTAGTTCACAGGTAAATCATACAATTTACCTGTTTTTTTAATTTTAGGGATAAAAATGGTATGGGATAAATCATGATATTTAGCCTATTGCGTTTTGTTGCGGTATCACGCATAGATATTTCGTATACTTTTTCGGTTACAACATATCCTTCTTCCGATACAATATAAGTAGAAAAAAGGTTCGTTATAGGTAAAAAGATTGGGATGTATCTTTTCGTTACAGGAGCGTGATACGATTGAAGCAACAAGAGATTGAAAAGCTAAATGAAATTTTCATGAAATTAGAAGAAGAAATACAAAAAACGAAGCACTCATTGTATTTAATTAATAAAAGCATCGAGAAATATGACCAATATCAATATGTAAAGCCTTGTTAACTTATCCGACCCAGTTCTTAAATAGGTCGGATTTTTTTTATTGTTACAGAAAGTTTAAGTTCAATAAAGAGTATTCTCTTTACAGTTTTTTTGGGTGTCTAGCTCCAAGCGCCATCAGCTCGGGTCGATTCGGCCCTGCTGTGGCGACGGAAGCCTCCTCGCAGGTCCTCCAGCGCCCTTCGCCTAAGTACTTGCGCTTTGCGCTTTTTCTGTGAAAATACTCAACAATTCTCCTGAATCTCTCCACACTATCCCCTTTCGTCAAATGAATAAAAAAGTGAAACGAAGCAATTGAAAAATTTGTCGAATTTATATCAAAAAGAAGTCGAATATAGTAATATGGTTTCTAAAGGGGGGAGAAATCATAAAAGACTTTTTACTTATAAACAAGAAAAAATTTCAAGAAACTATAGAAGATATCCTTCATCATTATATAGAATTAAACCCTTTGAACCAATTGATTTCTCGCTTTGTAAAATCGAAACAGTCCTTCCATTTTGCACAATTAACTTATCTTCATTTTTGTCTTTTTGGAGGAAGTGGAAAAGATGAAGAAGTTTATAAGCTAGCAGCTGCTGTTGAGCTTTGGATTCTTTCATTAGATATGCTAGACGACTTTGAAGATAATGATAACGATCAAGAGCTATGGATGAAGGAAAATCGAGGAGTTGCGTTAAATAGTGCAACATTGCTGTATACGCTCCCTCATTTAGTCATAAACTCCTTACAATCTCCTCATAAACATAAAATTAGTGAGTATTTTCACCACTATTCCTTTCGAGCTATGATTGGTCAACATCAGGACTTGGCCGAAACTGTCACAACTGAAGAAGAATGTTTAGCGATCATGAGGAGAAAGTCAGGGGCCTTGACAGCATTAGCTGCAACGGTAGGAACGATATTAGCTAATGGAGATTGTGATGATTCCATCCATCAATATGCTACTGAATTAGGTGTTGCGGCCCAAATAGATAATGATTTCAATGGACTTTTTCAAGAGAATAAAGAAGACGGGAAAACGGAAAAACCTTCTTTGACAATGTTATACATAAAGAATTCGGATTGTGAAGCCTGTCAGAAGTTACGTGAATATGCTAAGAGTCGTCATGATTTTACCACTTTTTTTGGAAGTAAACAGGCGTATATGGATGTCCTTTGGGAGACCGGGGTTGTTCATTATTTGCAAGTAATGAAGCATTTAGCCTTACATAAAGCCAAAAAAGTAATCGGAGAGATGAGTATAGAAAGTGATACGAAAGAAATATTGTATCAACATTTGTTTGATGAGATGCCCAATTTGTAGATAGCTGATACTATGCCAGATGAACGAAAGGAGTACGTGTATGATTCATATACTTGTCATTGATGACCATCCGGCAGTTAGAGAAGGAACTAGATCTATTTTAGAAAGTGAACATGATATAACGGTAGATTGTCTAGAACCACCATTTACAGCAGATGTAATGAACAGTCTTGATTATTCTAAATTTGATGTTATTTTAATGGATATGAATTTAGGAGAGATTAACGGGATTGAGCTGGCGAAAACGATTTTGGAAAACTCAGTTTCTTGTAAAATCCTTTTATATACCGGCTATGATATCGGTGACTATATTGAAAAAGCAATTAGTATAGGAATACATGGAGCTATTAGCAAAACAGAAACGAAAGAAAAAATTCTTCAAAACATTCGGCACTCCCTACAAGGAGAAATCATTCTACCCTATGATTTTGTCAAAAAATTAGTTCAACAACATGTTCAACATGAAAAGCAAATGGAACAAATTCCTACATCGTTAACCGAAAGAGAAAAGAAGATTATCGAAGAAGTAGAAAACGGACTTACGAATCAAGAAATTGCTGATAAACTTCATTTAAGTAAACGCTCCATTGAATACAGTTTAACGTCTATTTACACAAAATTAAATGTGGGTTCTAGGACAGAAGCAGTCCTTGTAGCGAAGGCTGAAGGGTTTATCGACTAAGCTTAATTATAATCATGAGAGAGGTGTGATGAGAAAAGATTAGCACCTCTCGTTTATTTATATGGAAGAATGAATAGCCTTCGTGTAAAACCTTGGAATGGATAGTACCTCCTTATTCATATATTGTGGATAAAAGTTTAAGAAAGGGGTCTCTCATGTACCCAAATCCACAATATGTTCAACGTAATAAAGTAATGGAACGAAATTTAATTGTGACGGGGAAAGGGTCTGTTAAAGTAAAACCAGATACGGCTCTAATACTTATTGGAATGATTACGGAAAATGAAAAGCCTCAACTTGCTCAAAAAGAAAATGCTAAAGTGACAAATCAGGTTATTCAATCATTAATTGGAATGTCCATTTCAAAAAGTGATATCGAAACAGTTAATTATCAAGTACAGCCGAAATATGATTATCCACAAGGAAAACCACCAACTTTAATCGGTTATGAAGTCACACACACCATTAAAGTTTCGACGGAAAAACTGAGTCAAATCGGGGACATTATGGAGGCTGCAACTGAAAACGGTGCTAATCAAATAGGAAATCCACAATACGATGTGAAGAATACTCGAACGTATGAAAAGGAAGCATATGAAAAAGCAATTCAAGATTCGATAAGAAGGGGTAAAGTTATTGCCAATGGATATGGAGCTTCCATCGTATTACCACCTCAAAAAATAGAGGATGTCAGCGGAAGTCAGCCGATAGGTCCTAAACGAATGATGTTACAATCAGCAGAAACTTCGATTATGCCACAAGAAATAACGATTCAGGCGCAGTTGCTAGTCCATTTTCAGTACCAATAATATAGATTAAAGGGAATATTTAGTAATTTTACAAAAATGAAACAATTACTCAATATTAACATGATGTTTTTCCTTTAGTATTGACTATAAGACTACTCAATGTACGGTTTTATGGGGAAGGAGTTACATCATGGATTTTATGAACGTGTTTCCGATACTATTATTGATGTGTATCTATTTTATTTTTGTTGTAGCGGTCTTAAGAAGATAAGGGAGGAAGTAACGGTGAACGTAAATTTAGAAGGAACACTTGTATCAACTTTAGGAATTGAAATTGAAAAAGCAGATCAAAAGGAAGTTCGTGCGAAAATGCCGGTTGATGAGAGAACACGTCAACCTTTTGGCCTTTTGCATGGTGGAGCTTCTGTTGCTTTAGCAGAAACTGTTGCAAGTATTGGTGCGTTTTTTCATATTGATCCTGAAAAAGAAGCGGCGGTAGGATTGGAAATTAACGCTAATCATATCAAAGGAAAGAAAGATGGATTCGTAACGGCTATTGCAAAACCTGTTCATCAAGGGAGAACGACTATGGTATGGGAAATTCGCATCGTAGACGAAGAAGAGGATTTAATTTGTATCTCAAGATGTACGATGGCAATTGTGCATCGAAAAGGTCGCAACTAATCTCCTGTACGGAAAAAAGAAGGGACTGTCCAAAAAGTACAGCCCCTTCCTTTTTTTATGTTTTATTTTCCTTTTTTCGCTTGTTTAAGCTCATCTTGCACGCTGTTTTTCCATAAAGGCGTGTTTGTATGATACGCTGCACGACTTATTAAGTGACCTGCAACAGGTGCTGTTAAGAAGACAAATACAATTCCTAATAGTACTTGCGTATTTACATGACCTTCGATAAGCCAAAAGTATAAGAACACTCCTAACATTATCGAAATAACACCCAACGTTGCTGCTTTTGAAGCGGCATGGTTACGCGTATATACATCAGGAAGACGTAAAATACCAATTGAAGAAATAAGGCTTAATATAGCACCCTGGAGAATTAAATAACCGATAAGAATTTTACTGATCACGATCATTTTCAACAATTTCTCCTTTCTCCAGGAATTTTGCAATGGCAACCGTTCCAATAAAGGCTAAGATTCCAAGAAGTAAAATGACGTCTAAAAAAGCATTCGTCTTTAATACAACCGAAATAATAGCTGTAATGGCAATTAAATTAATACCAAAAGCATCTAAAGATACTGCACGGTCTGGAACGGATGGACCTTTTATGAGCCTGATGATTAATAGAAATGAGGAAATAGCAATTAGCGCTAATGAAATGATTATAACAGTCTCAAACATCATCGGCTCACCTCCTTAATAGCCTTTTCAAAGCTTTCTCGAATATCTTGACGTGCTTGTTCTACATCATCTAGATCCATCGCATGAATGAATAATGTTTTGTTATCGTCTGATACATCGATGACGAGTGTTCCAGGTGTTAATGTAATTAAATTAGCTAATAGTGTAATCTCCCAATCTTTTTCAAGCGTCGTCTCCAACGAGAAAATTCCTGGTTTCATGTTTAACTTTGGTGAAATAATGACTTTTAACACCGATAAATTAGATAAAATGAGCTCTTTTATAAAGATGAGCAATAGTTTAATGACGGCGATTACATTGTATAAGTAAAAGCGTCTGTGGAAGAATCGTCTTAGGGCAAAGATAATGAAAAGCCCTAAGACATATCCAACCACGAAGCTAGATGCAGTATAACTGTTTTGTAAAAACATCCAAATAAACGCAATCAAACTGTTCAATAAAATCTGAAATGCCATACCATCTACTCCTTTAATACGGCTTCAATATAGATTGATGGGTCAAGCAGCGTTTCAGCAGCTTGGACGACATATGGAGAGACGATTTCGATACCAAATCCATAGAGAACAGATAAAGCAATTAAAAGGGCGATAGGCATGAGCAGCCCTTTCGTTGAACCTTTTTCTTCTTCTCTTGATAACACTTGTTCTCCCCAGAATCCATTCATGAAGATCTTCATGACAGAATAAAGCACGAGAAGACTTGAGAGCAAGACAATCATCGCCATTACATAGTCGCCGTTTTGGAAGCCAGCTTCGATGATTTTAAGCTTACCGATAAATCCGCTTAATGGAGGAACTCCTGCAAGTGCTGCTGCTGCAACGAAGAACATCCATCCTAAAAACGGATGATTTTTAATGAGGCCTCCCATATTTTTGAGGTTACTTGTGCCAGTAATCACGATAATCGCACCTACAAGTAAAAACAATGCGCCTTTGATAAGCATGTCATGAATGAGGTAGTAAACGGAACCTTCAATACCTGCCTCGTTAAACATCGCCACTCCGAATAAGATGACGCCGACTGCTGTAATGATGTTATAAATGATGATTTTTCGAATGTCTAAATAAGCAATGGCTCCGATAACACCGAATATAATCGTTAACGTTGCCAGCCATGCAATTATCTCATGTGTGAAGCCGACTTCATGAACGAAAATAAGGGTGAATACACGGGTAATAGAGTAAACACCAACTTTCGTTAACAATGCTCCGAATAAAGCTGTAATAGCAGAAGGTGGAGCTTGGTATGAGCCTGGTAACCAGAAATACAATGGGAAGATGGCTCCCTTTAACCCGAAAACAATTAAAAATAACACGGAAATGACAGTCATAATACTTGTTTGCCCTGCTTCAGCAACGCGGACACTCAAGTCTGCCATATTTAACGTACCTGTAACAGCGTATAAAAACGCAACTGCAATAACAAAAAGCGCTGACGAGATAACATTGACTAAAATATATTTAATCGACTCACGCAATTGAATTTTTGTGTTCCCGTGAACAATTAAGAAGTAAGAGGCCATGAGCATTACTTCGAAAAATACGAAAAGGTTGAAAATGTCACCTGTCATAAATGCGCCAGTGACCCCTGTTAGTAAGAACATAACAGCTGGGTAGAAGAAAAACTTCTCTCGGTCTATACCGATGGAACGAAAAGCAAATAGTAAGCAAGCAAAGACAATGACATTTGTTGTCAATACTAGAAGGCTTGCATACATATCCGCCACTAACACAATTCCAAACGGAGGTTTCCAGCTTCCTACCTCTAGCGTTTGAATCCCGTTCGTGTATACCCGTTGAACAAGAGTAACTGCAATTACAATACTGATTAAAGAAGCCAAGCTACTTATCCATTTTTGGACGGCAATTCTCTTCTGAAAAAATACGAGTATAATGCCGGTCAATAACGGTAATAAAATTGGCAAAATGATAAAATTATTCATTGTTGATCATTTCCCCTCAATTGTTCCATATCATCTGTTCCAAGTTCTTGATACGAGCGATAGGCTAGAACTAAGAAAAAGGATGTGACTCCAAAGCTAATGACGATGGCCGTTAAAATTAGCGCCTGTGGCAAAGGGTCAACAAATGATGCTGCCTTTTCGCTTAGTAATGGAACAGTTCCTTGTTTTAACCCACCCATTGTTAAAATCAATAAGTGTGCTCCATGACTTAACAATCCTGTGCCGATAATAATGCGAAGCAAACTTCTGGAAAGCATTAAATAAGTTGCAGCCATAAATAAGATACCGGCAACAATTGACATGATTATTTCCATTATTCCGTCTCTCCAATCGTTTGAATAATGGTCATCGTTACTCCAATGACAACTAAATAAACGCCAAGGTCAAATAATACGGCAGTTGCTAACTCAGTATCTCCTAAAACCGGTAAATGAAAATGTCCGAATGTATGAGTTAAAAACGGTACGCCGAAAATAAACGATCCTACACCTGTCATGACTGCAATAAACAGTCCGACAGCGGTCATCATAATGTAGTTTACCGGCAAAATTTTCTTTACGGTTTTAACATCGTATGCGATGAGGAGAAGGACAATCGCTGAGGATGTCATTAGTCCACCGATAAATCCGCCACCTGGTGCATTGTGACCAGCGAAAAATAAATAAAGCGAGAAAATCATGATGATGAAGACCACGATTTTCGTAATCGTCTGTAAAATGATGTCGTTTGTTTTTCTTCCGGCTTTCTTCATCCTTCTTCCCTCCTTGAAAGACGCAGCTTAATCATGCTGTAGATAGCAAGAGCAGCAATACCGAGTACAGTAATTTCAAACATAGTATCGAAGCCGCGGAAGTCTACAAGGATGACGTTTACCATGTTTTTACCGCCACCAAGCTTATAGCTGTTTTCAATAAAGTAAGAAGCAATAGTTTCAGAAACTCGTTCACTGTTAGCGGAAATAGCAATTAACGTTACAATAACCCCTACTCCGAGTGAAATGATAAAGTTCACGAGGCGGAAACGTAACTTCTGTTCACGTCGCTTAAGCTCTGGTAAATGATAAAACGCTAAAAGGAATAAAGCGACTGAAACAGTTTCAATAATCAACTGAGTAAGCGCTAGGTCAGGAGCTCTAAATAATACGAAAAAGAGTGAAAGTGAATATCCAACTGACCCAAGAGCAATAATGGCTGTTAATCGCGAAGTTGAGAATAAAGTTGTTAATGTACCTGCAATCATAACAAGAGCTAAAATTACCTCATAGATGCCAACCGGAGCAGTTTTGCTTACGTCCAATGAAAACGCTCCTAAGCTTGCCATGCTCGCCCCAAGCATTACGATTAAAAAGGCGAAAATGTAAACGAGGTAATCACGTATAAACCCAGTCATATAAAATTTCGTAAATCGGCTACTTGAAGAATCAAGAGCAACTAAGGATGAATCATAAAATGTGTTTAATGTTAGCTTTTCAGGTTGTAAACCATATACTTTTTTCCACTTTGTTAAAGTTAAGAACAAAATGGTACCGAGTAAAACGACACCAATTGTCATGAATAATTCCGGTGTGAATCCGTGCCACATTTCAATATGGACATGGAAATGTTCACTTTCAGCTAAAAGACTCGGTAAGATTGATTTCATAGCTGGTTCAATCAATGTGTAAGCTAATAGATCTGGGAAAAATCCAAAAATGACTACGAGTGAAGCTAATACAATTGGCGGTATTAACATACCAATTGGTGCTTCATGAGGCATTTTCTCTAGTTTCTCCTTTTGCAGTTTTCCAGTAAACGTTTTAAACACTAGTACCATACTATAAAGGAATGTAAAGACACTTCCGATCCAAGCGATAATTGGTAATAACATTCCCCACGTATCGGCCTGGAACATATTCATTTCTAACACACGCAACATACTTGTAAAGAACATCTCTTTACTTAAGAAGCCATTAAATGGTGGAAGTCCTGCCATTGAAAAGGCGCCAATGACGGCAATGGTGAACGTAATTGGCATAAGGCTCATAAGTCCACCGAGCTTTCTTATATCACGTGTACCTGTTTCGTGGTCAATGATACCGACGACCATAAACAAGCTTCCTTTAAAAGTCGCATGGTTAATTAAGTGGAAAATAGCAGCTAATGTTGCTACAGTGTAGTATTCGAAATTTTGATAATGTAAGGCTGCGGCACCTACACCTAATAAAGACATAATCATGCCCAGCTGACTGACCGTTGAGAAAGCTAAGATAGCTTTTAAGTCAGTTTGTTTGACCGCGTTAAAACTTCCCCAGAATAATGTGAAAATTCCGAATAGGGATACGGACCAAAACCATTCTGCGCTAAAAGCAAAAATAGGGCTAAAGCGAGCCACTAAATAAATTCCGGCTTTAACCATCGTAGCGGAATGAAGATATGCACTTACAGGAGTTGGCGCTTCCATTGCGTCAGGTAGCCAAATGTAAAATGGAAACTGCGCAGATTTTGTGAATGCACCAAGTAGAATTAAAATCATTGCAAAGATGAAAAGATCATGTGACAAAATAGTATCAACTTGTGCAATCGTTTCTCGAATGCTAAAAGTTCCTGTCATTAAATAGAGGAGTATAAACCCTCCAAGCATTGACAATCCGCCGAAAACGGTAATTAACATAGATTTCTGTGCACCATAACGTGATTTCTCACGATGATACCAATAACCAATTAATAAGAAGGAAGAAAAGCTCGTAAGTTCCCAAAAAGTATATAAGACGATCGTGTTATCGGATAATACGACACCAAGCATCGCCCCCATGAACATAAGGAGATACACATAAAAAGTGTGTAGCTGTTCTTTTTCCTTAGACAAGTAATAAATGGAATAGAGAACGACTAAAGAGCCGATTCCAGTAATTAATAAGGCAAATAAAAGCCCGAGCCCGTCCACATAGGCTGTAAAGTTTATTCCAAGAGATGGAATCCATTCTACTGTTTCGATAACCGTCTCATAGTGAGTACGATTCAATAAAAATTGTAAGAAATACAGAAAGAGAACTACAGGTAAAAGTAACACAAACCAACCCGTATGTAGCTTTGGGAAAACTTTATATACTAGCGGTACAAAGATGGCAAATAAAAAAGGCGCTAGTATAGCCCAATGTAAAAGCGTCATGAATTAAACCTCCTAACATCCTCTCTCCAACATTTTCGCAACATGATTTTGTTTCTTCCTAATTCATAATAGCTACCTTAGTATTTACGAATCCACTTGCGACTATGTTCCAAAATTGGAAGAAGTGTTTTTTTATTCAATTTTCATTTCAAGTTCACATGACCATAAATATCGTATCAAATTTTTGATTAAATGTATATTTTTTTTGTCATGTCCCAAAGATAATATTGAGGTGGTAAAATGACGAGAAAAGTTGTTACCGCATGTTCGATCTTCGGAATTATGTTTGGATCGGCTTGGTTCGTGCATGAAAATACAAAACGAACGTATACGAATGTCGATCAGTCGCAAGTAAACAATATTATTCAAACAACTGATGCAGCGATTGTTACGAATCGCCTATTCGAAGAGGATGTATTCGAATCATTCCTTCCACGTGAGTATATTCGTGTGTTACCAGCCAATAAATGAAAAAACGATTCGGCATGACCGAATCGTTTTTTCATTTATTAATGGATAATTTTCCCTTTCACTCATAAAGAAAAGGATTTGAATTAAAACTTGATCGTGAAGGTGTAACAAAAAGGACAATCCACATTGGAATAATGATAATTGAAGTTAGCATGAGCATAAATAGGAATAAGGACCACGGGTTCATTTCTTTTTCAGTCGTTTGAATGTAACTTGAATAAAAGTCCATAGCAATTTCATTTTGTGTAATGTTGGAATAAGACAAAAATTCCTGATTGTTATTATCCCAAATGAGAAGCTCTCTCTTGTCAAAATAAATAAAACCATCTCGCTTTTCTTCAAAGCTTACAAAGGCAATTGTAAAATTGCTTTCGTATTCTGTTATCTCATCCCCGTTTACTTTTGTTACCGTTCCATTTGTGGTCATCTCGTCCAATACGACGAATGAGTTTTCATCGTAGTAGGAAACTTCTGCTCTCAAATGCTTTTCTAGTGCTTCAGAAAAACTGGGGGAGATTTCTGATTTTGCGGCAGATGTTGATGGACTAATCATGAAAAAAATAATCATACACATAAAAATAAGACGTTTCATATTTGATCCCTCCGCCATATTTTTATGTGCATTTAACAATCGTTAGAACAAGTTTAATACTCTAGAAATTTCTTTTTTAAATCTGTAGTTAAAAACATGCAAGAGTCTGTTTTTCCAAACCATGAAATACGATTTTTGGCAACCCATTTATAAATATAATCACGAACAGGGGTTGGAATTATGTATAGAAAACGAAGCCACTGCCATTTCCATTTCAAATATTTTGCGACTTTAAGAACGGCCGTAGAATGAGTATAGGCTACACCGTTATGAATGAACACGATCGAATCGGAATAATTGAGAGGAAAAGAATAGTGACCAAGAAGATTCTGCCCTGTTTTTGATTGTAAAGAAGCGAACCGTAAGTGATCTCCTTCTTCATTCTTTAACAAAAATTGAACGGATTTATTACATAATAAACATTCTCCATCGAACAAAACAATTGGGTTCTCATCCATATTGACCCCACCTTATAATTGTTATACTTCTATTTTATCGTAATTCTTCTATTGCATTAAAGCGAATAAATGGCTTTTTTTCTTAGGCTCAATTATAAAAGGTTGTTGCTTTTAGTGTTTATTGCTGAGAATCGTTCGCTAGAAGCTAGGAGCCGAAACGAGACAGTTCCCCGCGGAAAGCAAGTGTCCGTAGCGCAATGTTCAGCAGTCATTTTAAAAATGACTGAAAAAGAAACAATCTATACGAATACAGCTTTAGTGAAAGAGCACAATTTTACAAAAAGTCGCAATAATTTATGGAAATATAAGATAATTATTGATTTAAAGTGATATAATGGTAATAAAATATAAAATCGGTATGCATATATCAGGAAGGAGGGAGTCATCACTTTGGAGTCTTCTCACCAGTATCTTTTCATTGATTTTGAATTTACGATGCCAGAAGGAAAGTCTTTGCCGAAAGGCTTTTTTCCAGAAATTATTGAGGCAGGGTATGTTGTCGTTTCTGCCAATAAAATCATCAAGAAATATTCTTCTTATATCAAACCAACGTTTTTCCCTTCATTAACTAACCGATGTAAAAAATTTTTGCAAATATCTCAAGAACAAGTAGACCTTGGAATAACCTTTCCAGATTTTATTCAGCTTCTTCAACAAGATGTATTCGAAAATCGTACTACTGTCGTTACTTGGGGCAATATGGATATGAAAGTCTTAAGACAGAATTGTCATAAGCATCGCCTCCCATTCCCATTTCAGCATAAAGAACTGGACTTATCCATGGAGTATAAAAAATTTTTTGGCGACCGAAATCAAACTGGTCTATGGAAAGCTGTTGAAGCGTATGGAAAGAAAGGAACCGGAAAACACCATCGTGCTCTAGATGATGCTTTAACAACGTATAAAATTTTTCAATTAGTGGAGAAAGATAAACAGTATTTAGCGAAACCGAAACCAACGACAATTGGTGAACGAGTGGATTTATCAAAGCTTTTAGGAAAATTAGCAACTTGAAGGCCAACTACTCATTAAGTAGATTGGCCTGCTTTCATTATTCAGCAAACTTATAGTCTATTTTTAATTGAGAAAGGCATTGAAGAGACTTTTTAGCCCAATCGCTTTCGTCTTCTTCAAGTTCATGCACTAACTTCGTAAAAGCATTTTGTAATGATTCCTTATAAGAAGGTATATCTCCAGCATAGGGCTTAACCATTGTTTTCGGAATATTTGTTTGTTCATTATAGCTCAAAGCTTTTCGCTCATGAAAAAGAGGTACATTAACTTGTTTTGGATTATGAAGGTCTCCTTGCATTGGATGCTTTAAAACGGCAAGGACTTTCACTAAATAATGATTAGGACGGATGTTTGTAATCTCCCCGATATATTTCCCTGTTTTATAAACCCCAGTAACTTTGTCTCCAATTTCCATATCGTTCACCTTCTTTTAATTAGTAGATTGTCATTATTTTATCATGTATTCTTGATTAAATGGCTCGACGAAAGGGGAATTGCCGACTAAATCTGATTATTTTCGCTACAAAAAAATTCTCCAAAAGTTTCATAAAAAAATATCTTCCCATTGTAGGTATTAACAGATTATAATCCTATTGATGACGTCATCTCTTGCATTTATTTTACTTGGAGAGGACAGGGATGAATGATTGTACGTGAGCTTTAATCCATATCGATCACTAGGGATGAAAAATGTCCGCTATATAAAGCCGGAAAATATGTTTCGACATATTGAGGAGATCAAAGAAGCGGAATATCTATTATTTCCTGAATATTGGCAAGTTAATACGCTTTATTATGGTTTGAAAAAGGATATTTTTCCTTCAATTTCAACCTATCATTTAGGGCATACGAAGGTCGAAATGACTCGCGTGCTTCAAGCAACATTTCCTTTGCATGTGCCGTTTACGCTCATAAGGGCCAATACTGTTAGTAATCAACAGGAGATACTTGAAACTTTTGCATTTCCTTTTATTGCAAAAGATATTCGCAATTCAATGGGACGGGGCGTTTTTTATATAAAAAATGCATCAGACTTTATAAAGTATGTTGAAACACATGATGTGTTGTATGTACAAGAATTATTACCTATTGAAAAGGATATGCGCATCGTATATGTAGGCGATCAAGTGATTGAATCGTATTGGCGCGTAAACGAACAACATGAATTTTTAACGAATGTATCACAAGGTGGAAAGGTCATATACGATGATATACCGCAAGAAGCTATACAGCTAGTAGAATCGATTGCTCGGTCGCTCTGTATTAACCATGCAGGTTTTGACATCGCTGAAGTAGATGGCCATTACTATATATTTGAATTTAACGTCTTTTTCGGTAATACAGGTTTACGGAACCCTTATTACCATCACCATGTAACGAATTATTTACTGAAAGAAAAAGAGTTGCTGCTTCCAGCTAACTAAATTTAAAAAGGGATTGAAGTGTTTTTAGCACATTCAATTCCTTTTTTATTGAATATTTTTGATATAGTAAAAAGGAATAATGACAAATGAAGGGGGAGATAAGGGTGCTATCGTTTATACTTTATTTTCCAGAAGATAAAAGTGAATATGTAGGAGCTTTTTTACAAATGATTCCTTTTCTTCTTTTGAGTATCGGTGCTTTATGGTTTTTTATACGCTTGTCGAAAAAAGAACAACGTAAAGCGGATGAGTTAGCAGAGAAGCTTCTAAACAAAGAAAGTGAGAAACGTGAGTAATCTATCAGCTAGGTGTGCAGATATGGTGTGCGTCCAGTTTCCTAACGGGACGTTCAGATTGGACAACATCGTGATAAGACCTTTCGCATAAAATTGAGCTCAATTGCAAAAAATGAACGTATACAAGATTTCGTATACGGAGGTTTTTATGTGAAGATGAGATGGATGGTATTGGCACCATTTCTCCTAATTACAGGTTGTGCAGCGGATAATACTACAAAAATGTCGGTAGAAATGTTTAATCAAGTTGGTGATTCCTTAGGTTCAATTGAAGTAACAGAAGAAGCGGAAGGTGTCAGTTTTGCAATATTGTTAGAAGGGCTCACACCCGGGGAACATGGGCTGCACATTCACGAAAAAGGAGATTGCACACCACCAGATTTCACTGGTGCAGGCAATCACTTTAATCCTGATGAAAAAAAACACGGGTTGTTACACCCAGAAGGTGCACATGCAGGTGATTTACCTAATATTATCGTTGATGAAAATGGAGTGGTAGACGTTGAAATTACAGCTCCTAACGTAACGCTAAAGAAAGGAAAGAAAAACTCTTTATTACATAAAGATGGAACTTCAATCATTATTACAGAAGCAAAAGACGATGGAATGACGCAGCCATCAGGAGATTCTGGAAGCCGAATTGCCTGTGGGAAAATTACAGAAGAAGAAGCGAAAAAAGCAGATAAAAAAGAAGTTCAAAAGGAAGAAGAGTAAGATGAATACAACGTTCGTCGCCCGATGAGGAGATTCCCATCGGGCTATTTGTATAAATTGAATGTATGAATTAAACACGTGTTTCATCTGTTTTTGGAATTGAAACACGAACGGTTGTCCCTTTATGTATGGTGCTTTGAAATTGAATATGGCCATTGTGTAGGTCAATGATTGAGTAAGCAACCATGAGTCCAAGCCCTGTGCCTTTTTCTTTTAACGAATAAAACGGTTCGCCTAATCGTTGAAGTTGTTCTTGTGACATTCCTTCACCATTGTCGATTATTTTTACTCGAACAGAATCTTTAGAATCGTATGCTTCAATGACAACCTTTCCATTACCATCTTCTGTAGCTTCAATAGCATTTTTAATTAAATTAATAAAAACTTGTTTTAATTTATATTCATCACCGTAAACAAAAAGAGACGGTTGGATAGATGTTTCTAATTTTATGTTCTTTAAATGAGCATATGAAAGCATAAGTGTACTTACTTCTTCAATCATTTTTGAAAAATGTAGTGATTCTTTTTCAATATATTCTTGCTTTGCTAAATTTAAGTAGTCCGAAATAATTTCCTGAGCACGATCTAATTCGGATAAGATAAGTTTGGTGTACTCACTTTCTTTATCACCGTTTTTACGGTCCATCAGCTGGATGAAACCTCGCACAACTGTAAGAGGGTTTCGTACTTCATGAGCAACGCTAGCAGCTAGCTCGCTCACAACTGACATTTTTTCTGACTGAATAAGTCTCATTCGAAGGCGGACATTTTCAATAATATATTCAATAACTGAAATGGTTAATAAACTAGAGATGCTGATGAAAATTGAAATGATGACCAGTTTTGATTCTAATTCGGGAAACTCATGCCCGTGAAGCGTAGTTTCAAACAAATATAATAGTACGACAGGGATGCATCCGATAAAGAAACTGGTAACATAGCGCAATCTCTTTTTCATTTTCTTCCACTTGTTTGTTATGAAAATTAGAATAAGAGAATAGGAAGCGATGTAGTATAGATGAACATCGGTATAAGGTTGGATTATGAATGTATAGAGTAAAATGCTAATAAGAACAATGATTCCGTTTTGATAACCACCATAAAAAAAGCTTACCATTAGTGGGATTGTAACAAGTGTAATAGGTAATAACGTTTCAATACGAATTGGGTATGTTAGGCAAAGCAAAGCAGATAAAAGAATTAAAGTAAGAAAAAGAAATTGATTTGGTTTTATACTGCTTTGAATTTGTTTACTTAACCATAGAGAATGATAGAGTAATAACGGGATAAAAATAAAAGCTAGCTGAAGGATTAATTCTTTTATAAGTTCCATACATACTCCTTAAAGGGATAAATAAAATATATCTTTATTGTAATATTTGGAATACATTAGCACAATATTGGAGAAAGAAGTCATACATCTATTAACGGAGGGAGGTTTTGCTCCTTTTGTTGGTGTCTAGCTCCAAGCGCCATCAGCTCGGGTCGCTTCGGCCCTGCTGTGGCGACGGAAGCCTCCTCGCAGGTCCTCCAGCGCCCTTCGCCTAAGGACTTGCGCTTTTTCTGTGAAAATAAAAATTACCTATGAGCTGAATGATCGATCATGATAGGTAGATGGTAGAAAGAAAAAACCCCGTGGAGAATAAATTTTCATGTCCGGGGTGTGAGTGTAAAATCATGTATGTTTCTTAGTGTTTTCGAAGGGATCATAAACAATAAAAGGGTGGCATTGTAAGAAGCTACCACCCAATCATTTATTATGAACATTGAACAGCTCTCTTTAATCGTTCAAGACCGTTTCTTACTACACTTTGTTGCGTTCCGATATTCATCCTGACAAACCCTTCACCACTTTTACCATATTTACTTCCCATCTCAAGCCCCAATTTGCCGTAATTAATCAGTTTTTGTTCAAAATCTTTTTCTGAGATTTGAAGCATTCGATAATCAATCCATACTAAGTATGTAGATTGTGGGTGGATGACGGATAAAGCAGAAATCTCACTCTCAATAAAGTCTTCAACTAGCTGTACATTCTTTTCTAAATATGTTTTTAAATCGTTTAACCATGGTAAACCAAATTGATATGCTGCTTCAAGTGCAGTAATACCAAGTGAATTGATTGTGAATACTCCTTGCTTCTTTTCCGCCTCTTTAATCTTTATGCGAATTTCTTCGTTAGGTATAATCATGACAGAAGCTTGTAATCCCGCAAGGTTGAACGTTTTACTAGGAGCATGGCATGTGATGGAAATTTCCATAAATCGTTCATCAATTGATGCAAGTGGCGTGTGGATATGATTAAACAATACGAGATCGGAGTGAATTTCGTCGGATACGATGTATACGTGATGTTCTAAACAGAGATCGCCTACTCTTTTCAATTCTTCTCTTGACCAGACGCGTCCCCCCGGATTTTGAGGATTACATAATAACAGCATTTTAGTCTTTGGATTTTTGAGAGCAGCTTCTAAATGATCGAAGTCCATTTTATATTGTCCTTCCTCATAAATTAGCTGGTTTTCCACGATAACTCGTTCATTTTGTTCAACAAGAGAGAAAAAAGGGTAGTAGACTGGTGGCTGAATAACAATTTGATCTCCTTTTCTTGTTAAAGCTTCAATCGTAGTTGCTAATGCTTTTACAACGCCAGAGCTAAATTCAATTGACGATAAAGGTACGTTCCAATTATGTCTTTGTTTTATCCACTGCTGAACAATCTTTCTTGTTTGTGGAGTAGGAAACGAGTAGCCGAATACTCCGTGCTCAACTCTCTCTTGCAAGGATTTCATTACTTCCTTTGGTGCCTTGAAATCCATATCCGCTACCCACATAGGGAGGAGATCGTCCGTGCCAAATACTTCCTTAGTTAAATCCCATTTTACTGATGCAGTGCCTTTTCGCTCAACGTGAAGGTCAAATTGATTCATCCAATCACTCCAATCTGATGTAAAACGCTTTTCTTCTATCGTAACTATGGTACAATGACAAGGCAAACAATATGATTTAAAGGTGATGCTTTGTGGAATTAAGGGATGCGAATTATGAGATGCTAGCCTTGCTTTACAAATGGGATCCACTCGGGTATGGAGAAGATGCATACGAAACAGAAGTTTTTGATGTAATTGAAGCAGTGCATCGATTAGATGATGTAGGAAAGCTTGCGTTAAATATCCAATCCATTTATGAATTTTCGTTTGAAGAGCGAATCCCGCTTACGGATTGTGCTAATATGGCTCAACAATTATTTCATATTAAAAATCGAATCTCGTGTGATTTACCTTAAGAGGTTCAAGAAAGTCATTATTTTAGACTTTCTTGAACCTCTTTTTTTATGGCTATTTTCGTATAGATTGTTACTTTTTCAGTCATTTTTAAAATGAACTCTGAACATTGCGCTATGGACACTTTGCTTTCCGCGGGGAGGTGTCTCGTTTCGGCTCCTAGCGTCTAGCGAACGATTCTCTCCCTCCCTACGATAAGTCGATATCTGCTCGATTTACTCGCAGTATCTTCTATATCTCAGTGCGGGAGAGCCTCTCGTTCGTACGTCGCTGGGCAGTCGCCTCCACTTTTCTACGAGCCTCCTCGGCATGCGTCTGTGGGGTCTGGCCCTTTCCTTTGTATCCCGGAGGAGTCAAGTGGCCTCCGCTCCATTACAAAGGGGGAAAAACGATTCTCAACAATGTATTTTATACACACTAAAAGCAACAATCCTTTAGAAAAGAGCCTTTTTTATAGAAGATCATACGGTGGATGAAAATTCATAAATATACTTGGATACGTCCAAAGGTCTTTCTTCTGGAACGAGATGCCCGGTTTTTTTCAATGAAATGAATTGGGCATTAGGTAAATCTTCTGAGAGTCTTTTCCCAACAGATAAAGGCACGACACGATCTTCTTCTCCCCATACTATCAAGCATGGAGTTTCAATCGTTTGAAGTTGATGTGGGGTTAAATCCCCTTCACGGTCTCGAATCATTTTCGTTAAGGCTTGGAATATTCGGTTATCTTGAAACGGCTCTAAATAACCGTTCAACATTTCTTCTGTAATAAGGGATTGATCATAAACTACATTCCGAAGACTATTCCAAATTCCTTGTTGAGCTAAATGTCGTTTCACCACGAGAGAAAAATAGGGAAGGTAAGAGCTATAAACTAAGATAGGGTGCAAGCGTTTCATATAACCTGAGCTACAAATTAAGATGATTTTTTGAAATAGATCAGGGCGATTCCGAGCTGCATACAATAGGATTTGACCACCCATTGAATGGCCGACACCGATTGTATTCTAAATTTTGAGAGTACGTAATACATCGATAATGATCTTGGATAAATTATTGTAAGAATAAACAAATTTCACGCATTTTTCCGCTTTTCCGAATGGAGGCAAGTCAAGCGCTAGTATATTAAAATGTTTTTTTATTAGAGGAATAATCCTTCTAAAGCTAAAAGTAGAAGATAAATAACCGTGGATGAGGAGTAAAGTTGGCCGGTTTTCATGAATATGGTGATGTTCAATATGAACTTGCACTCCTCGAATTTTCATTGATGAGAATTCGGTATCAATCATGGTGTCATCACTCCTGAAATACAACTTTAATTTTAAATGCAGACTTTAGTTTGTTGAGTTTTCTTTATGTTTTCCATTTGAAGAAAAAATACAAAAAAACTTTGAACGTGGTATAATTATCAGAAAGTTTTTGCAGAGGTGGAAAAGGTATGAAATTATCAGAAAAAGAAATGGAAATTTTAGAGATACTGGAAGAAGACAGCCGTTTAAGCGTTGATACGATTGCCAAAATGGTTTGTTTGTCGGTAGAGGAAACAGAAGGGATGATTCAAAAACTTGAGAAAGAAAAGGTCATCGTTGATTATTCCACAACAATTGATTGGAAAAAAGTTGATGGTCATGAAGGGGTAACAGCGATGATTGACGTGAAGGTTACGCCAAAGCGTGGAGTAGGATTCCATGAAGTGGCTGAACGAATTTATCGCTTTGATGAAGTGAAATCCGTTTATCTTATGTCTGGTGCATATGATTTATCGGTCATTATTGAAGGAAGAACAATGTCTGATATTGCACATTTTGTTTCTGAAAAATTATCGACATTAGATTCTGTAATCTCCACAACAACACATTTCATTTTGAAAAAATACAAGCATGATGGTGTTGTATTTGAACAAGGTGATAATGATAAACGAATAGTGGTGTCACCATGAAGACGAAGGAGCAATACATTTCCACCAAAGTTCAAACATTAAAGCCTTCCGGTATTCGAAAGTTTTTTGATTTGGCTGCCAGTATGGAAGGAGTAATTTCGTTAGGAGTCGGAGAGCCTGACTTTGTTACTCCGTGGCATATGCGCGAAGCCTCAATCTTATCATTAGAACAAGGGTATACAGCCTATACGGCAAATGCAGGTCTAAAGGAGCTTCGGGAGGAAATTAGTACGTACTTGGAGAAGCGCTTTTCCGTTTCTTATCGAGCGGAAGATGAAATCCTTGTCACGGTTGGCGCTAGCCAAGCGCTAGATTTAGCGTTTCGAGCGATCTTAAATGAAGGGGATGAAGTATTAATTCCCGAACCTTGTTTCGTCTCCTATGATTCGCTCGTATCATTAGCTGGCGGTGTTCCGGTTCATGTACAAACATCAGGTGATACCGGATTTCAAATAGATATCGATCGATTGAAGGAAGCCTTATCAGAGAAAACGAAAGCCATTGTCCTTTGTTCTCCTAGTAATCCAACGGGTGCAGTATTGTCGAAAGCAGCACTAAAGCAGATTGCCGATTTAGCAGAAGAACACGATTTAATAGTCATCGCTGATGAAATATATGCGGAGTTAACATATGATCAATCCTTTATTAGCTTTGCTAGTTTGCCAAAGATGAGGGAACGAACCATCTTGATTTCAGGCTTTTCAAAAGGGTTTGCCATGACTGGTTGGAGACTTGGATATATAGCAGCAGACTCTTACTTCCTGCATGCCATGTTGAAAATTCACCAATACTCGGTCATGTGTGCGCCAGCAATGGCTCAATTTGCAGCTTTAGAAGCATTGCAGAACGGCTTAGCGGAAGTGGAGAAGATGAGAAAAAGTTACAGACAAAGGCGCAACTACTTTGTTGAATCTTTAAATGAAATCGGCCTTCATTGTCATAATCCGGGTGGTGCTTTTTATGCCTTTCCAAGCATTCAACAAACCTCTATGTCGTCAGAACAATTTGCAGAAGCTCTACTTTTAGAAGAAAAGGTAGCTGTCGTTCCTGGGAGTGTGTTTGGACCTAGTGGTGAAGGATATATAAGATGTTCATATGCATCATCACTCGACCATCTACAAGAAGCAATCAAACGAATGGATAAGTTTATGAAAAAAATGAGCACCAGCTAAAAAACGGCTGGTGCTTTTCTATGTTTGATGATCGAGTCATAAAAGGGGAGAGTGAAAAAATCTTACCTATTCACCATTATGTACAGGAATAAAGACTTTTAAACTCCATTTTTTAGGTTAAACTGTTGATAAGATACATTTTGTTTTTTTGATTATCCATTTTCATTATGGTATAATTTGAAATTGCGTATTACGGGAATAGTAAAATACATTTAAATAGGAGTGTTTCCATGTCTAATACATTTGAAATCGGTTCAGTTTTAACCGGAAAAGTTACAGGTATTCAACCATACGGAGCTTTCGTTGCCCTTAACGAAGAAACGCAAGGACTTGTTCATATTTCTGAGATTACTCACGGTTATGTAAAAGATATTCAAGAGCATTTAGAAGTTGGACAAGAAGTAAACGTAAAAGTACTTTCAGTAGACGAAGAGAACGGTAAAATTAGCTTGTCCATTCGCCAAACTGAGCCAGCACCGAAAGAGACGCGCACGAAAAAGCGTTCTGCAAATGTTAAACCACGTCTTGAAACAGCTTCTTCTCAAGAAGGGTTTAATACGTTAAAAGAGAAGCTTCAAGAATGGATTGAACAATCAAAGCGTGAAGATCTAATCAAAAAATAAACTCATAGGCTTTTGCCTATGAGTTTTTTCATTCACAGTTACAGAAAGTTTAAGATCAATAAAGTGTTAAAGTATTCTCTTTACAGTTTTTGGTGTCTAGCTCCAAGCGCCATCAGCTTGGGTTGCTTCGGACCTGCTGTGGCGACGGAAGCCTCCTCGCAGGTCCTCCAGCGCCCTTCGCCTAAGGCTTTGCGCTTTGCGCTTTTCTCACTAAACAGTTTATCTAGCTTCAGGTCTAGGTTCGTCTCGAGCTAGTTCTGCAGCAGGCTTGAATAGTAATCCGAGATTAATTAATCCAGCTATTCCAACTAATCCATATACAATCCGTGCTAATGCCGCATTCTGTCCTCCGAAGATAGCTGCCACTAAATCAAATTGAAAGAATCCAATTAGGCCCCAGTTAATTGCCCCAATAATGGTTAAGACTAAGGCAATGCGTTGAATTGCACTCATGAAGTTTCCTCCTTCAATAGTAAAATGAACTTCATGATTAATGTGTAACGCATTTAAATAAAATATTCACTTATTATCCGAGTTTTTTTTGCAGAATAATTTTCGGATCTCCATTAGAATCCGTATAAGTACCGATAATATCGAATCCGTGTTTTAAGTTCAAGATGAGCATGTTTCGCCATTTGTTTTTCGTTTTCGTCTGCACAGCATTATATTGTTGCTTTTCACACCATTGATGTTGTAAATACATGAGTTTAGAAGCGATTCCGTTATTACGATACTCAGGGTCAACCCCGCCAATCCAACTATAAAAGTACTTTTCACTTTCTTCATAGCCAATTTTATACCCAACTACTTTATCATCTTTCATGGCAATCAACGCTAACATTTTATTCTTCTGCTTCAAGCGTTCCTCGGAAAACGTACTTCCAAAAATGTTCTTGTGAAGCGATTGAAGCTTTGAAAGAATATGGTGGTCAGGCATTTGCTCGTATATATCAATTTTCAATTTCTTTACCCTCCTTGCGTCACTATAAGTACATTATAAAGTTTTAGAAAGAGTTGGTGTGGTATTTCATTAAGATTATTGTTGAATGAATGATACTACTGTCGAGCGTTTTCCTCGTCAAATTTGGAGGTAAAACTTTTTTAGAATGATAACGATTACATGGACTGGGTTGCTTGATTAATGTGATTTAATTCGATAAAGTGTAGGAAGAATATATTTTATCAATGGAGGATTAAAAAACTATGACACATGTTCGTTTTGACTATTCAAAAGCATTGTCTTTTTTTCAAGAACATGAAGTAACATATTTACAAGATTTTGTAAAAGTTGCCCACCATTCAATTCATGAAAAAACAGGTGCTGGTAGCGATTTTTTAGGTTGGGTTGACTTACCAAATAACTATGACCGTGAAGAGTTTGCTCGAATTCAAAAATCAGCTGATAAAATCAAGTCAGACTCTGATGTATTATTAGTCATCGGAATCGGTGGTTCATATTTAGGTGCTCGTGCAGCAATTGAAATGCTTAATCATTCTTTTTACAATGCATTGCCAAAAGAGAAACGTAATACGCCACAGGTAATTTTTGTGGGTAACAATATCAGCTCTACATACATGAAAGACGTAATGGACTTATTAGATGGAAAAGATTTCTCCATCAATGTGATTTCTAAATCAGGTACGACGACAGAACCAGCTATCGCTTTCCGTATCTTCAAGAAGATTTTAGAAGAAAAGTATGGTAAGGAAGAAGCTAAAAAGCGTATTTATGCGACAACAGACCGTGAGCGTGGAGCGCTTAAAACATTAGCGAACGAAGAAGGTTATGAATCCTTTATCATTCCTGATGATGTTGGTGGTCGTTATTCCGTATTAACGGCTGTTGGATTATTACCAATTGCGGTTGCTGGTGCTGATATTGAAGCGATGATGAAAGGTGCCCAAGACGCTAGCCGTGACTTCGGAAAATCTGAATTAACGGAAAATCCAGCTTACCAATATGCAGTTGTACGTAATGTCCTATATAACAAAGGCAAAACGATTGAAATGCTTATTAACTATGAGCCAGCGCTTCAATATTTTGCTGAATGGTGGAAGCAGTTATTCGGCGAAAGTGAAGGAAAAGACCAGAAAGGAATTTTCCCTGCATCGGCTAACTTCTCAACCGATCTTCATTCACTTGGCCAATATGTTCAAGAGGGTAGAAGAGATCTATTTGAAACGGTATTAAACGTTGAAAAACCTCGCCATGAACTAACGATTGAAGAGGACGCTGATAATTTAGACGGCCTAAATTATTTAGCTGGACAAACGGTTGACTTCGTTAATAAAAAAGCATTTGAAGGAACGATGCTTGCGCATACAGACGGTGGTGTTCCTAACTTAGTAATTAATCTTCCTGAGTTAAATGAGTACACATTTGGATACCTTGTATACTTCTTCGAAAAAGCATGTGCTATGAGCGGATACTTAATGGGTGTTAATCCGTTTGACCAGCCGGGGGTAGAAGCTTACAAAACAAACATGTTTGCTTTATTAGGAAAGCCTGGCTTCGAAGAGAAAAAAGCAGAGCTTGAAGCTCGTTTAAAATAATTTAGTAAAACTTTTTTCGATAGGTTTGGTGGCGGGGGCTTATTTGTATAAGAACCCTCTGCCTTCCAAACATCAACTGTATTTTCCAGTTAATCAATAGCAAATTTTAAAAAATCGTCCGTTTAAGTAAATGTTAGGTGACCAAACCAAACTTTACAAAAATGGATGATTTTTTTGTGTGTGAACAAATGAGATAATATATCCCACTAAAAAGTAAACTAGCGATAATGTTTAGAAGCTTACATACTAATCGTGCCCACCCTTAATGAGTTCTTTTCTCCAATTATTGGTGTTATGAAATTGACCGTGCAGGAAAAGATAAGAAAGAATATATGTGATATAAAAGGGGAGGGGTAAAATGATTGAAATCCCGTCAAAGTTAGAAGGCAAAACCTTTAATTTATATAAGTTGGAGCAGCAGTTAAAGCCTTTAGGCTATGTGATAGGTGGAAACTGGGATTATGATCACGGGAGTTTTGACTATAAGATTGATGATAAGGTAGGATATCAGTTTTTACGTGTTCCGTTTGAATCGATTGATGGTCAATTGGATGCAAAAAATGCAACAGTTCAATTTGGTCGTCCGTTTTTGTTGTCGCATAAATATCAAATTGGATTAGATGATCATGCAAATACGGGTAATTTTTCTGCATCCATTAATCAGTTTTCAGAACCCGAAGATCCTGATGCGACATTCCCAGAAAAATTTGTTGACTTAGGAAAGTCGCTTGTTCAGGAATTGGAGGGCGTATTATTAGATGGTTAACGTACGAGTAAGATAAGCATGTCATTTTCTGCAATAACTGTGTCCTTGGGAGGATTTAAGGTCAAATCTTCCCCTTTTTTTATACCGAACAAAATTTTTCCATCTTGAAAGAGTTGTGTATGAATTTGCTCAAACGTTTGACCGACCTCGTCTTTGTTAACGGGAACAGAAGTTAAAAAGGTACCATTCGCTGGGCACAGCTCGGTAAAAATTTGTGAAAAATTACATTGAGATAAATAGCTGGACATCATGACTTGACTTGTTAATTTAAATGTCTTTATCAATTCATCAGCTCCAGCACGATATGCATTGTTTATATGTGTATCCGTTAAGATTTCGCAAATGGTGAAAATAGAGGGATTCAACCCTTTAACAGAAAGTAAGATTGAGATTGTAAGCATATCCGCATGATGTTCACTTTTATGTTGATCTGCTGTTATGAAAACAGACTGAGCTTTTTCGATTCCTGCTTTTCTTAAAGTAGACTCGTTAGTGGGATCACCTTTAATAAAAAATAAATGGTCTTCTACCATTGGTATAGTCTCGAGTGATCCATCAATCAGAACGACTTTATGAAAGGGCTTATGAATTTTTATCATTTGTAAAAGTTCTTTTGTTTTTTCGCTCCAGCCGATGACAACAACATGTTGACTTCCAGTAAATGCTTTCGTCCCATTAATACGTTCATTTTGTTTTTGAATTGTCGTAGAGGCTAATGCAGCAAAATAAGATGTAATAAAACCTGCTCCCATAAATATAAGTACTACGCCGACAAGACGACCCCAAACCGTTTCAGGTGCTAAGTCACCATAACCTACGGTTGACATGGTAACAATTGCCCACCAAATTCCATCAAAGTAAGTAGGGAATTCAGTTGGCTCTACTATATGTATATACAGCCCGAAGGTTAAGACGATTAAGAGTACGATAAGGGAGAGGCGAAGGAAAACAGGCCATTTTAAGTAAGTTATCCATAGCTTTTGGAAATTCAATTTTTTCACCTCGTGGGAGTTTATGTACTAATTTTATTTTTTTCGAACGAAAGAAAAAATTTCTTGAATGATCGTATTAATTTTTCGTTCCACTACTTCTTTCCCGAATTCTTCAATTGCTTGTTCAATCATGTCGAAGGTAGATGAATCAAATTCAATGAGTGGCTTTTCTTCTTCAGCTTCGTTATAAAATTGGATAAACGTATCAAGAGCTTCATTCATTTTGTCAATGGAATCACTAAGTTGTAGTTTCTCATCTGGAGAAATTTTCATGTTATTCACCTCATTACGATGTAGTATGTACAAAAAAAATGAATCATTTCATAAAAAAATGAAACCTTTTCAGAAATCATTCGTATTTATAAGGTCGATGAAAGGAGTTGAGTGACGGGATTTAGATTGAACATGTATATCTGTCCGAATTTCCCCATAAACATGGAAGAAAAGGATAATATGAGGGGATGAATCATGACCTTTAAAGGTAGACTAATTCTCCTGATTATTGGCATTCATTTAGGGGTTATTGGTGGTATTGCACTCATTTTAGATTTGAATTTGTACGACTATTATGTAGAAGATTACACATTTATTGAATTTATTCAGATTGTAACCGGACGTACATCCTTTTATTTATTGCTAGTCGGGTTTATTTTAATCATGACAGTTGCGTATTATCCGGGGGCAAAGAAGTAGACATTATTCTATACTTTTTATATAAATAATAGTAAGTAATCATATTTTTACTACAGGAGGAAGATGTAGAAATGTTTTTCCACCCGATGGACATCTTAATTTTTATTGCTTTCGGTATTTCTATTTGGGCTCAATTTAAAGTGAAAGGAAACTTTAATGAGTATGCCAAAGTCGAAAGCTCTTCACAAATGACTGGAGCCGAAGTGGCTAGAAAGATTTTGGACCGAAACGGTTTGTACGACGTACCGGTTGAGGTTGTTCCAGGAACTTTAACTGACCATTACGATCCAATTAGTCGTGTCGTTCGCTTGTCTGAACCGGTTTATTACGGTCGTTCCATCTCAGCCGTATCGGTTGCATCTCACGAAGTTGGACATGCTATTCAGCATCAAGAAAGCTACGGTGCACTCGTTTTACGACATCGAATGTTTCCGGTTGTGAACTTCACATCAGGAATTGCACCGTTCTTATTAATTGGAGGCTTTTTATTATCGTCTCTTAATTTACTGGGACTAGGAATCATTTTCTTCTCATTTGCCGTCGCGTTCCAGTTGATCACGTTACCAGTTGAGTTTAACGCAAGCTCAAGGGCAAAAAGCTTAATCATTTCGGAAGGAATTATTCGAAATGATGAGGAACGCGGTGTCAATAAAGTGTTAAATGCAGCAGCTTTAACTTATGTTGCGGCAGCACTTCTTTCTTTATTTGAATTAATTAAATTCATCTGGATTTTCGTACAAGGTGATGAAGAATAAGAAAAGCGGGTTCTCCCGCTTTTTTCTATAGGCAATCATGAATGGTAGGGAGGGATTAGTATGTTAAAACAATTCGTATTGCGTACAAAAGAAAGAGATGAAATGATTGAGGTAACATCAGATGTTCAACAATATGTGACTGAATTGAACATGAAGGAAGGAATGGTCGTCGTCTATTGTCCACATACGACAGCAGGAATTACCATCAATGAAAATGCTGATCCAGATGTAAAAAAAGATATGATTCGTCGGTTTGATGAAGTATACCCATGGAACCACAGCTTGGATCTGCATATGGAAGGGAATACGGCAGCACACATGAAGGCGAGTACAGTAGGTGCTTCCCAGCACATAATCGTAACAAATGGCCAACTCCTTTTAGGAACATGGCAAGGAGTCTATTTTTGTGAATTCGATGGGCCAAGAAGACGTACGTATTATGTGAAGGCGATTGTGGAATCCGTTAACTAAAGGGAGGGGAATCATATTGATTTCTTCTTACATTCAAAATCTTTTTGTACAAGAGGAGCCAGTGCTTCAAGACGTTCACAAGACAATTTTAGAACATCATATGCCAAACATTTCTGTTTCAAAAGAAACTGGTAAGCTTCTCCATTTGCTTGTAAAGTTGTCAAAGGCAGAAAGAGTATTAGAAATTGGTGCATTAGGTGGCTATAGTGGAATTTGGATGGCAAGTGCTTTAAACGACAAAGGGACTTTAACATCTTTAGAGATTAACAAAAACTTTGCAGATGTTGCTTTGAAAAATATTGAAAAAGCAGGATTGAAGGACAAAGTTACATATGAAATTGGTCCTGCATTAGACTCCTTACATAAATTAAAAACATCTAATAAGCTTTTCGACTTCTTTTTCATTGATGCAGATAAAGAGAATTATATCGCTTATGTTGACGCATGTCTTGCCATTGCGAAAAAAGGGGCTATTATTGCGGTTGATAATGTGTTATGGAAAGGCGAAGTAGTAAAAGAAGTTCGGTCTGAAAAAGCTAATGCTATGCATGGTTTTAATCAATATTGTGCTACTCATCCTAATTTACAATCTCTTATTGTACCAATTGGAGATGGCTTGATGATTTCAATCGTCAATTAATAGACTTCTGTTGTAAACTGCTCACCTATTGAGTTGGTGAGCAGTTATTTCATTTAAAGAAGAAAAGAATTTTTTCTTTTTGAGGGAGAGACTCATTCGCTAGACGCTACGAGCCAAACTAGACAGGCAGTGCTAATGGAAAGCGTTCGCCTTTCGAATTTAATTGTGTTTCAAAAGTAACAACCTTTTAGGAAGGCTGTTTACATATAGATTTTTTTCAGACATCTTTAAAATGAATTTTGGACAATGTGCTACGGACACTTGCTTTCCGCGGGGAGGAAGTCGAGCCTCCTTGGCATGCGCTTGTGGGGTCTCGCCCTTTCCTCTTCATCCTGCGAGTCAATTCGCTCCATTACAAAGGGGGAAAAACGATTCTCAACAATGGATTTTAAACACATTAAAAGCAACAGTCCATTAGAAAAGAGCCTATAGAAAGGAACTCATTTAATAAATGTTACTTCTTTAAGAGCACGTTTTCAGCAAATCTCCTTGAAATTAGCTTTGTCAATATGATTCTTGTATTTCATCACAAAATCGTTACGGAAACAACCAAATTGAAAAGCCAATTCGTGCATACCCGCGTCCGAGATTAGGAGGCTGAGCGTACGCTTGATAGTACTGAGAGAGATAACGATAATCTAACCTCGTTACTTGTTGTTTTAAGTATGCCGTTTCTGTTGCGTCTTTTTTTCGATATTTATTAAGTGCTTCGATAATTCCTTGAGCAGTTCGAATTCCAATGCCGTGACCATAATACATATCTTTTCCGAGAAAAATGGTGTTTTCTCCACGCCATTGTGGCGTTTCAGGGTCAAATTCAGGGTTTTTAAAATATAAGCAATCCCCAGGCAAAAAGTCGTTCCCACTTTTTGTTGTAATGCCTAAATCTTCGTCGTAATGCCAATCGTATAAGACAATATTGGAAAATAAATAATTAAAAGCATTCTTTCCAATAGAATCTAACACTGCTTTGTAAAAAATGATGACAATAGCGGTAGCACATTCAAAGGCGTATTTGTCTCCATTTTCAAAAATGTCTTTAATCGCATCAGAAGGAAGAATTCCTTTTTTTAATATAAACGCTCCTTTACGGTTTAATGTCCAGTATTCATCATTACAGTATGATCCGGCGAAGGTTGCAAACTTTGCTTTACTTTTTAATAAGTCATGCGCAGCATCTATTGTGTTTATTCGAACGATTAATTCAAATCGGAGCTGCTCCATATTCTCATACATATATGCTTCCCGATATTTCACCATAAGTTCTAAAATTTCTTGAGACTTCTCGTCAGGAAAAATAGGTCGAAGCTGTATCATAGTAACTGGCATATGTTGAATAAAAATCATACACTTCTCCTCCTCTCTATACAGTTTATAGAAGGGGACAGGGAAGATATTACGATAGACAAAAAGAAACCGAAGGACATATGTCCTTCGGTTTGGTTATGGTTACAGTGACGCACGTAAGATTTCGTAAACGTCTTCTTTATTTAACTTGTTGAAGTTTCCAAACTCACCGTTAATAGCCGCTTTTTCTGCCATTAACTCTAGGTTTGTATCGTCAATATTATAGTCTGCTAAACGAGTAGGTGCTCCGATTGAAGTCCAGAATTCACGTAGCTTTTCGATTCCTTCTAAAGCAACTTCCTCATCTGATTTTCCTTCTGCATTTACATCGAATACGTTAACTGCTAGTTGCTTGAAGCGTTTAGGATTAACATGGAGATTATGTTTCATCCAGTTCGGGAAGATGATGGCAAGGCCACCAGCATGCGGGATATCGTAAACCGCTGATACGGCATGCTCAATATTATGTGTAGCCCAATCTCCTCGGTAACCCATTGAAAGCATTCCGTTTAATGCAATTGTTCCAGCATAAAGAATGGTTTCGCGCAGTTCATAGTTCTCTAAATCATCAACAAGTTTTGGTGCTGCTTCAATAACTGTGCGCAGAACGCTTTCACACATACGATCTTGAAGCGGAGTATTCTCCACGTTATGGAAGTATTGTTCCAACACATGACTCATCATATCGACAATTCCGTAGATCGTTTGGTCTTTTGGAACAGTGAACGTATGAGTAGGATCTAAAATAGAGAACTTAGGGAAAACGGCAGGGTTACCCCATCCGTACTTCTCTTTTGTTTCCCAGTTTGTGATAACAGAGCCAGCATTCATTTCTGAACCTGTTGCAGCTAATGTTAAAACAGTACCTAATGGAAGAGCGTCTGTAGGGATATATTTTTGAATCACAATATCCCATGCATCTCCATCGTATTTTGCTCCAGCAGCAATCGCTTTTGTACAATCGATGACACTTCCGCCACCAACTGCTAATAAAAATTCAATGCCCTCTGTTTTACAAATTTCTACCCCTTTACGTACGGTCGAAATGCGAGGGTTTGGTTCAACGCCGGATAGTTCAAAAACTTCCGCACCAATTTCGTTTAAGTATGTAATCACATTATCGTAAATCCCGTTACGTTTAATACTTCCGCTACCGTATACGAGCAATACTTTCTTTCCGTATTTCGGAACTTCTGTCTTAAGCTGTGTCAGTTGATCTTTTCCGAAGATAAGCTTCGTCGGATTAAAAAACTCAAAAGAATTCATTATCTCATCCCTCCTGCCATTATTATGAAGAATTGATCAGGAGAAATGCAAACGATTTGCTTCTAAAAAATCATGAAAATCTTTTCGTATCAATTTGGCGAAAAGAGGAAAAATAAAAATATCGATTTTTGGGAATGGATGTTTTTTGTATACATCGTGTCATTTTAACCATGAAACGATGTAATTTTTGAAGCGAAAGACACGGGAATCAGTAGGGTTAGCCCGAGCAGAAAGTAGGGAGATTTCCCTTTTTGTGATTATTAATTGTAAAACATTACAACAATCTTTTATAAATGAGCTTAGGGAATTAAAGGTAATGACAAGCTTACTTTTTTATGAAATTTATGATGATACTAACTGTCTTACTTTCATTCATTGCTCTTATTTTTAATTGCCAGAAAGCGATCAATCAATTTTCTACAGTCAGTAGGTGTAATATGATTATTCAAGTTCTTCTTTATATTATCATCGGATTTAATCTTTTCTTTGTCCTATTATTGTTCAGTTGGAGACATGTTGTATCTCGCGTGTATAGAATGATGGCAAGACGATTGTTGTCTGATGCCTATGATGAAAATTTAGCTGAGTTATTTCCAGGGATTCGCCGATATGGCATTTTAACAATCGTTGAAAATAGTTTGCGTGCTGAAGGTGGAAATGTTCTTCATCGTCCGCTCGGTTCTCCACGTAAATGGCCGAACTTGAATGCGATCACTTTTATCCCGGCTCAAACAGGTCCTTTTCCCGTCAGTCAAGATGAAGAAATAGATGTAACGATTACCATTGGACCAAAAGCTAAAAAGCCGCTACATCTTCGAATCCCACTACTAATTAGTGGGATGGGCTACGGAGTAGGATTGAGCGAGAAGTCGAAAATTGCCCTTGCGAAAGCGGCAACGAAAGCGGGGACGGCCATTAACTCTGGGGAAGGAGGAATTTTACAGGAGGAACTAAAAGAAGCTGAACATTTCATTCTTCAATTTTCCAAAACGGCATGGGGAAAAGACGACGAAGTAATGAAAAAGGCGAAAATGATTGAAATTAAATTAGGGCAGGGAGCACTTGCTGGAATGGGAGCGAAAATCCCTCCTGAAAAGCTGAAAGGTCGCGCGAGAAATGTTATGAATGTAAAAGATGGAGAAGATGCTGTAATATACGAGCAATTTTTTGAACATCAGACGGTGCAAGATTTTAAAGACCTTGTGTCCGATTTACGAAAATTTACAGGTGGAATTCCAATTGGAGTAAAAATTGGTGCAGGGGGAAAGATTGAAGAAGACATTGATCACTTAATTGAAATGGAAGTTGATTTTATTACAATTGACGGAGGGCAGGCGTCATCGCATGATTCACCCACCATTTTGCAAGATGACTTTGGAATTCCAACTCTCCATGCTGTAGTTCGTGCGTCAAACCACCTAGTTCAAAAGGGTAAAAAAGGAAATATTAGTTTACTTGTCTCAGGTGGTTTAACAAGCCCTGGAGACTTTTTGAAAGTCATCGCCTTAGGAGCTGATGCAGTTTATTTGGGATCTGTCATGTTATATGCGATTAGCCATAACCAATTAAATAAGCCAATGCCTTGGGAGCCTCCAACTCAACTTGTATGGTACGGTGGGAAGTACGAAGACACGTTTAAAGTTTCAAAAGGAGCGGAAGCTGGACATAATTTTTTAATGGCTTGTACAGAAGAAATGAAGGTGGCACTTCGAGCAATGGGAAAAAAATCAATCCGTGAATTATCAAGAAAGGATATCGTTTCTTATGACGAGGAGATGGCAAAATATATTGGGATTCCATATTCTTTTACCAAGTACGAATAAAGAAATGGGCAAAAGGAAAGCACACCGACTGTTTGGTCTAGTGTGCTTCATGTGTGATGGAGCATACCGGGCTCGAACCGGTGACCTCTTGCATGCCATGCAAGCGCTCTCCCAACTGAGCTAATGCCCCATGTACATATCTTGTAAATATTGTAATGGCTTGAGTATTTTATTGTCAATAAAACAGACAGAGTAAGTTACTCTGTCTGTTTCATTGTGAAATGAATAATGTATCGTATCTTGTAGCATGGCTGTTCAGTTAATAGCTTTTCGTAGGGATCTAGAAGATTCCTCTGTGTTATGTCTTTCGCTTCACCAACTATTATTGACTTAAAGCTGAGACAGTAAAAACGTGTAACAGAATCGAAACCGTTACTTCGTAATGGATTTTTCGCTCATATCTTTTTGTTGTAGCCATTCGACTGCTTGCTCACGTAGCTTGTATTTTTGGATTTTACCGGAGGCTGTCATCGGGTATTCATCAACAAAGAAGAAATATTCTGGTATTTTATAGAAAGATAACTTATCTCTACAAAATGCATGTAGTTCCTTGTCTGTTAATGTGTAACCATCTTTTAGTTTTATATACGCTGCGACCTTTTCGCCATACTTGACATCTGGAACTCCGACGACTTGTACATCTAAAATTGCCTCATGTTGATAAATGCATTCTTCGATTTCACGTGGATATACATTCTCTCCACCTCGAATAATCATATCTTTTAGTCTACCGGTAATTTTGACGTAACCATCCTCGTCCATTGTCGCTAAGTCTCCTGTGTGCAACCAACCTTCAGCATCAATTGCTTCGGCAGTAGCTTCCGGCATTTTGTAATAACCTCTCATAACGAGATAGCCGCGGGTACAGAGCTCTCCTTGTACATTTGGACCGACTTCCTCACCCGTTTCGGGATTAACAATTTTCACTTCGACATATGGGTGTGGTTTTCCGACAGTTTCTACCCTTCTTTCAACAGAGTCTGCAGTCGTTGTTTGTGTAATTACTGGAGAGGATTCTGTCTGCCCATAAGCAATTGTAATCTCAGTTAGATTCATTTTATTCATCACATTCTTCATCACTTCAATTGGACAAGGAGATCCGGCCATAATCCCTGTGCGTAAAGTTGATAAGTCAAATTGTGAAAAGTTTGGTAAGTTTAATTCTGCAATAAACATTGTAGGAACCCCATGAAGTGCTGTACATTTTTCTTTCTCAACAGTACGTAGGACGAGTTCAGGGTTAAATTCAACAATCGGCAGCATTGTCGCTCCTACAGAGACGCATGCTAGCGTACTTAATACACATCCAAAGCAATGGAAAAACGGAACAGGTATACATAAGCGATCCTCTTCTGTTAACTTCATTGATTGAGCGACGAGATAGCCGTTATTAACAATATTGTAATGTGTCAACATAACACCTTTTGGAAACCCTGTTGTACCTGAAGTGTACTGCATGTTTATGACGTCATTTGGTGACAGGGATTTTTCACGTATGGCTAGCTCCTCATCGCTGACTTCTTTCCCCATACTAATTAGTTCGTCCCAGCGCTTCATGCCATCCGGTGTGTCTCCTTGACCTATGTAAATGAGGTTTTTTAATTGAGGTAGTTGGACATCTGAAGATTTTAAGGATTGTACTATGTCGATGTAGGAAGTTCCTTTGAATCCATCAATAAGAAATAAAGTGGTAGAATCGGATTGTTGTAATAAATACTCGAGTTCTCTCGCTTGATAACTCGTGTTGACAGTGACGAGAACTGCGCCAATTTTTGCTGTGGCAAATTGAAGTAGTAACCACTCAGGGACATTTGTTGCCCAAACTGCTACATGCTCTCCTTTTTCAATCCCTAATTTTAACAACGCTTTAGCAACGTTATTTACTTCTTGTAAAAATTCCTTATACGTAAGTCGAATGTCTTCTTTTGAATACACAACAGCTTCTCTTTCTCCATACTGACTGACTGTTCGCTCAAGTAATTGCCCGATTGTAACATTTTTTAATTGTTCCATAGATCCTCCTCCGATTGATTAGTAGTAATAAAATGTACACGCTTTCATTATAATATATTTTTCGGATATTTCTGAAAAATAAATTCTACAATTCTCGTCAAAATTATTGTTCTTTACGTGAAAGTGAAAACGAAGTAGCATGGATATTGAGTAGATTATGAGAATGGAGAGGTGCGTGTGAAAGCTTCAAATTCCTTACCTTTTATTGCGTTAGCCATCGGAGTTACAGCTGTATCGACATCGGCTGTTTTAGTTAAGTTAACTACTGCACCATCAGCAGTCATCGCATTTTATCGTCTTTTCTTTTCTGCGCTTATTATCCTGCCCTTTTTTTTATGGCGTTATCTTCCTGAAGTAAAGACATTTACGAAAAAAGAGTGGGTGTATTCAACAATCGCGGGTGTATTTTTAGCATTCCATTTTATTTTATGGTTTGAATCGCTAAACTACACATCAGTAGCGAGCTCGGTTGTGTTAGTTACTTTACAACCCCTTTTTTCATTCGTAGGAACCTATTTGTTTTTTAAAGAAAAAATTTCAGTTCATGCCGTCATTAGCGCTATTATCGCTATAATCGGAAGTGTCATTATCAGTTGGGGGGATTTCCGAGTAAGTGGGATGGCGTTGTTCGGGGATATTTTAGCGTTGATCGCCTGTGCGATGGTTACTGCTTATTTATTATTTGGTCAGCATGTTCGTAAAACTCATTCGTTAACAGCTTATACTTTTATCGTTTACGGGATTAGCGCAATAACCTTATTTTTATACTGTTTGTTTTTAAACCAACCCCTAATAGGCTATCCGACAAGCGATTGGGTGTATTTTCTATTACTGGCGATTATTCCAACTCTATTAGGCCATTCGTTGTTTAATTGGTCGTTGAAATGGATTAGTACGAATGTCATTTCTGTCTCTATTTTATTTGAACCAGTTGGAGCAATTATTCTTGCATACTTATTGTTAGGTGAAAAGGTTATGTTTACGCAAGTGCTTGGTGGCACAGTAATTATTGCAGGTATTTTATTATTTGCTTTTGAAAAAAAGTTTAAAAAGGAAGTAAAGGCAACCCCGTCGAATATAACTTCTTAATATATGAGAAACGTCTCTTTATTGGAGACGTTTTTTGTCTATTAAAATGAGGTGCATCCATTGTAGATGAGATAGGGAAACGTTCATTATTCGAGTATAGGGGGATAAACATATGTATATTCGAAAAGCAACAGTCGAAGATAGTAAACAGATTGCAAAGGTGCATATTAATAGTTGGAAAACTACCTACAAAGGAATTATATCAGATTCATATTTAGCCTCGTTATCGTATGAGAAAAAGGAAAAGTTTTGGCGAAATGTTTCGAACCTAGATAATGTTCTTGTTGCAGTATTAAATGGAGAAATCGTTGGGTTTATCACCTATGGTCCAACAAGATTCCCTCATCTACCGTATGATGGAGAAGTCTATGCTTTTTACTTACTTCAAAAAGCACAGCGACAAGGAATTGGAACTAAAATGTTCAAAGAGGCAGCAAAAGAACTGAAGAAGCAAGATTTAAATTCATTTCTAGTCTGGGTAATGGAAAAAAATCCGTCGAAATCATTTTATGAAACGTTCAACCCGAAAATCGTACAATATGAGGACATAAAAATTGATGGTGAAACGTACTGTGAAGTTGCTTTTGGATATGATTCTGTCGAAAAGGTGTTATCCCCTAAATGAGGGGATTAACTCAACGTATAAAAGTAGTCTGAGAAAAAAGCAAAAATAAATCCGAGTGGGACAGAAAAGATGAAAGACCAGCCATTTACTCTGCCAACCTCATCACTAATTCGAAGGGCTTCCTTATATCCATAAGCAAAGTGAACAACAGATAAAGCGTAGGTTAAGATGGTTAAAAATAGATACACAACACGACCTCCTACAACAATTCTATTAATACTATTAAATGCTGAAAAAGAACATTTATGCATGAAAAGAATGGGAGTATACATAGAAAGGGTAGAGCCCTCAAAGTGGGAGGATAAACGTGGATTAAAAAAAGCAATGCATGGAACCCTTTTTGTTTCCACACACTGCTTTGGATAAGCGAATTATAATATGGTTTTTAATATACACGAAACTACAAATTTCGACAAGGGGTTTTTTGATCAGAAAATTTTAACATATAAAAACCTCATGTCAGATTCTTTACAGAAGAAAGCGATTTCTGTATGCTAGTATCAAATAGAATATTTGACAGGGGAGCTAAGTGAACTTGGCTGAGAGGATGCTAGACTGTGTCGACCCTTAAACCTGATCTGGGTAATGCCAGCGAAGGGAAGTATTAATATTAACCATTCGGTTCATAAATGATTGCTGCCTTCGTAGGCGGCTTTTTTCGTTTTTTAAGAACTTTATTTTCTTTTGGTAAGGCTGTTTTCGTATAGAGTGTTGCTTTTTCAGTCACTTTTAAAATGAACTCTGAACATTGCGCTACGGACACTTGCTTTCCGCGGGGAGCTGTCTAGTTTCGGCTCCTAGCGTCTAGCGAACGATTCTCTCTCCCTACGATATGTCGATACCTGCTCGATTTACTCGCAGTATCTCCTATATCTCAGTGTGGGAGAACCTCGCGTTCGTACGTCGCTTGGCAGTTCCCGCCATTACAAAGGGGGAAAAACGATTCTCAACAATATATTTTATACACACTAAAAGCAACAATTTTTTAGAAAAGAGCCTTTGGTAAAGTTTCTTTGATTCAATGACTTTTTTTATGCAATTGGTCTTTCTAAGTCATTGAAGGAGTTCACTAAATTAGTTGGAGGTGAGTTTATGTCTAAAGTAAATTTGGGATTTCAAGTTATACCCAAATCACCAGAACATAATACGTATGAGATTGTGGATAAAGCTATCAATGTTGTACAACAATCTGGTGTTAAATATGAAGTAGGTCCGATGGAAACTGTAATGGAAGGGGAATTAGATGAATTAATCGAAATCGTGAAACGAGCACAAGATGCTTGCATTGAAGGTGGTGCAACGGAAGTGATGACTTATGTAAAAATTCACTACCGTCCTCATAAAGGAGTAACGATTGATGAGAAAATTGAGAAATATAGATAGTAGGATTTTTTCTTTCAGAAGAGGAATAAATGTGTTCCTTCCTGTTCTCACGATGGTTGTAGTAATCATCATCTGGGAGTTAAGTGTTAGGTGGACTGGTATTGAAAAATGGATACTGCCATCGCCAACACATGTCTTTCAATCATTTCAAGATATGAATGACACATTGTATTCTCACATATGGCAAACACTATTAGAAGCGTTAATAGGTTTGATGATCTCTCTTGTAGTAGGAGTATTTACAGCTATCTTGGTTGATACTTCTTTATATATGAGAAAAATCATCTATCCCATGCTTGTTATTTCGCAAACCATTCCAATTATTGCTTTAGCACCACTATTTATCATTTGGTTCGGATTTGGGATTTTACCAAAGGTAATGGTTGTAGCTCTTGTATGCTTTTTTCCTATTGCAATGAATCTCTCAGAAGGACTTAAGCATGTCGATTCTGATATGGAAAAGTTAATGCGTTCATTAGGGGCGAATACATGGCAATTATTTTGGAAACTAAAATGGCCGTATGCATTGCCTTCTTTTTTTGCGGGACTTAAAATTGCAGCAACCTATAGTGTAATGGGAGCTGTCATTGGAGAATGGCTAGGAGCAAGTAAGGGACTTGGGATCTTGTTAACACGCTCTTCGCAGTCTTTTATGACCGAGAGAGTTTTCGCTACCATTTTTGTTATCGTCTTATTGAGTTTAGGGATCTTTATGGTCATTGAACTTATAGGTAGATGGACAATGGGGTGGCATTATAAACAACAAAAGACATTAACACGAGGTGAATAAGAATGAAGAGAGTTATGCTACTATTACTCGCTCTTACATTAATCCTTGCAGCGTGTAATCAGAGTGAAACAAATGAAAACAATGAATCCAGTACTGAAACTAATCAAGAAGTAACAATAATGCTAGATTGGTTTCCAAACACAAATCATACAGGGTTATACGTAGCACTTGAAAAGGACTACTTTGAAGAAGAAGGATTAAATGTCACGATTCAAGAGCCTGGTGATGGAATTGCTGCTGAACAAGTAGTGGCTTCAGGTCAAGCTGATTTCGCCATTAGTTATCAGGAGTCGTTAACACAAGCTCGAGCGACAGGGATTCCGTTAGTATCAATTGCTGCTATCATTCAAGAAAATACTTCTGCATTTGCATCATTAAAAGAAGTGGGAATTGCAACACCTGAAGACTTTGAAGGCAAGCGTTATGGTGGATGGGGATCCCCGACTGAGGAAGCAGTGCTAAAAGCATTAAGTGAAAAGTATAACATTGACTATACTCAGATTGAACAAGTTACGCTGGGTCAAGCTGACTTCTTCCAATCCATTGGTCGAGATGCAGATTTTGAATGGATTTATTACGGATGGGATGGAGTTGAAGCGGATCGCCAAGGCATTGAGTTAAATTACATTTTCTTAAAAGACATTGATGAAGCATTGAATTATTACACGCCAATTATTGCAACTAGTGAAGAGAAAATTGAAAATGATGCTGAAACGGTTAGGGCATTTATGCGTGCTGTTTCTAAAGGCTATGAGTATGCAATCGATAATCCCGATGATGCAGCTGCAATTTTGATTCAACATGTTCCTGATTTAAATGAAGAGCTCGTAAAGGCTAGCCAAAATTGGCTGAGTGAACAATATCGTGGAAAAGCTGAAAAATGGGGAATTCAAAAGGAAGAAGTTTGGGAACGTTACGCAAACTGGATGTATGAACAAGGACTAATTGAATCCAATATTGAAGCGGACAAAGCGTTTACGAATGAATTTTTACCAGAGGTTCAAAATTAATGCTTTCAGTTGAACATATATGGAAGAATTATGGGGAAAGGAATCACCCCATAACAGTTTTAAAGGATGTTAGTATTCATTTAAATAAAGGAGAATTTGTCTCCATAATTGGCCCGAGTGGATGTGGAAAGAGTACTTTACTTAATATTATCGCAGGTTTGGAAGCACCCTCAAAAGGAGATGTTCATTTTGAGGGGAACAGTATAGTCGGAAAAACGGGGAATGTAGCGTTAATGCCCCAAAATGATGTTTTATTTCCGTGGAGGACTATTCTTCATAATGTTATTTTACCTCTTGAGCTAAAAGGAGTTCCAAAGAAAATAGCGAAGGAGAAAGCTCTTGATTTATTCCCTCTATTTGGGTTACAAGGGTTTGAACATCATTTCCCGTTTATGCTTTCCGGTGGAATGAGGCAGCGAGCAAATTTTCTTCGAACATACTTAAGTGAAAAATCTTTGCTTTTACTTGATGAACCTTTTGCAAAATTAGATGCCTTAACTCGAGCTGAAGTACAAAGATGGTTTCTGTCTATTTGTGAAAAGAATAAGCTAACGGTCCTTTTGATTACTCATGATATTGATGAAGCAATTTTGTTATCTGACCGCATCTATGTGATGAGTGGGAGACCTGGCGAGATTATGAAAGAAGTATATGTAAATATACAAAGACCACGAAGACCTGACCAATTCGCTACAAAAGAATGGCTATCTCTTAAACAAAGCTTGATTGACCAATTGCATACATTTTAATAGGCTAACTCATCAAGTCTTCTTAAAAAATAAGGTTAAGTTGTCTGTTGTATGTTCTATAAAAACGCACAGGGTATTGAATAGTTACTCTGTGCGTTTTTATCACCTTTTTTACATTTTTGTTGGAGAAAAAAACTACTTTTAAGGGAACGAATGTTGAAAGAAATACTAAAGCACAAGGATGTTTAGTGAGGTTAAAGAGTAAGGAGAAAATCCACAATAGCTCTAACTTTTTTAGAGTAGCAATTTATATGAAGTCATTTAAAAAGCGAGAAGATAATGAGTTATTGCTAAAGTGAGGGGATAAAGCTTAACTATGGTGATAAATTTGTATATAGGACAAAAAGTATATTAAGGTGATTTATTGACATTATAACATGTGTAAAATAGAATTTAATCGCACTTTAATTTTTTAAATAGCAGAATAACTTGGTGCAAATTTTTTTAGAAAAACTGTTGACATATAAATTATGAGTTGGTATATTATTAAATGTCGTTAAGACAACACGAAAAACGAAATGGATATTGACAGAATAGAACTTTGATGTTAAATTATAAAAGTCGTTCTGATTTGATCTTTGAAAACTAAACAAAACGAAGCGTCAACGTTAATTCTTTTTTTATGAGCAATCAAACTTTTTTGGAGAGTTTGATCCTGGCTCAGGACGAACGCTGGCGGCGTGCCTAATACATGCAAGTCGAGCGAACAGATAGGGAGCTTGCTCCCTTGACGTTAGCGGCGGACGGGT